>URNE01000008.1 GCA_900549045.1 uncultured bacterium
CTTCCGGGAGAGAAAAGTCTCGGCAATGATGATTTCGAGTACGATCTCGGCGAACACGACGGCAAGCCGCTGGTTTACCGCCGCAAATCCTCCGCCGCCGTCTACGACTCCCTGACCAAAGAGGTCGGCGCGGCGAAAGAGGTGCTGTTTGCTCTGAAGCAGTACCCGGACCGCACGGTATACGAAGCCGCCTTCCCGCGCCGCGCGGTGAGTCCGTTCAAGCTTCAGCCCGGCTCCGCGATGAAGACCGGAGTTCTGCTGAATCTCAACAACGGCAAAGAGCGCGTCGGCTATCTCGAACTCACCGACGGCCTCAGCGACAAGTATCCGGCGAAGTGGATTGATTTCATCCTCCTGCCGTAATCCTCACCGCCCCCAAGAGCCGCCCCGCCCGCGGCTCTTTTTTGTTCATCTTTTGTGACCGGATGGAAAAATGAGCGCGGACGGAGTCTCTCTTTCGGGGAACTCCGTCCGCGCTCAAATCTTTTTCCCGTTCAAATCTCGACAGGGTTCTCAAGACGGCTGAAATCCTTCTCGACGCGATAGCCCGGAGGGACGGATATCCGCACCTCCGTATGCGCCGGAGTCTTGCGCAGGGAAACACACACTTTCATACGGCCGTCCGCCGAAAGCGCCGCGCTCCCCTCCGCATGCTCCAGCCCGCAAAGATCCGGACGGATCACAATCGTTTTCTCTCCCAGCGATTCGTACTGAATCCCGAGAATATCGTGCAGCATAAACCATGCGGGAGAAGAGCCCCACGCATGACACAGACTCGCATTCGCATCCCACTCCTCCCAGGTGTTCACCGCGCCGCGGTCCAGCATCACTCCCCACGCACGGCGGATCGTGTCCAGAGCCTCACGGCTCAGCCCCGCGCGGAACAGCGACGACACCAGATAGAACGTCGTCCACGGCGTGTTCGCAGGCATGATCCAGCGTTTCAGTTCCGCCGCGTCCGTCGTCTCCCGGCAGAACAGCGGGACACGCACGCTGATGTAGTTGCGCGGGTATTCCTCGGGAAGAAGACGCTTCAGCGACGCCGCATCTGGCAGAAGTCCCGTGTATGCGGCGTAGGCATTCGTCGACTGCGACAGGAACGGCGGGAACCACGGACGCGGCAACGCCGTTTTCCATTCCGATCCGGCAGCCGGGACGCCCGAAGCGTACTCAATTTCCCGGATCGCGCACGCGGTCACCGGAAGCGGAAGGTCAAAGAAAAATTCCCAGTTCAAATTGCTGTTCGCGCACTCGAATTCCAGTTCATTCTCGCCGGCTTTCAGAGAGAGGGTCAGACGGACCGGGTCGTAAAACGGAGCCGGACGCGTCCAGCTCTCCCGCTCGGTGTTCTCGTAGAGGAATTCGCCGTTGACTTTCAGCCGCCATTCGGCGTAAGCTCCGGCAAGGAGTTCGTATTCGCCGGCTTCGGGAGCGGTCACCGCAATCCGCGCCGCCGCGCCCGCGCCCGTCCATTTGCCGAACTCGCACGAAAAATTGATGTTGCGGAAGAAATGTTCAAACCGCGAATCGGAATCTTTGAAACAGCCGTCCGCCCCCTCCTGGGCAAAGACTTTCGCGAAGTTCGCACGTACCTTCTCCGCCTTTTCGCGGTAGAGCTCCGCCGGCTTCCCAAGCGCGGCGCAGATCGAAACCATCGCATTCAGCGCGCCGTAATAGAGGGCATTGAGTCCGGCGGATTTCCCGCGGCGGCACAGCTCGAAAGTGTTGTCCAGATAAAGCATGGAAGAATCGAGTGTGAAGAAGTCGAGTTTCCCGCTTCTCTCCCCCCTTCCGATCAGATCGACGTCTTTCAACAGTCCGTCGGGTTCCTCAAGCGCGAAGAAAATCCTGAATCCTTCGGCGGTGTTGTCGAAAAGCTCCTCCGGCAGCGAACGGTCGCCGGTGACGCGCCAGTACCAGTCGATGAACAGCACCTGCACAAGCGCATAGTCGGAAAAAAGCGTCTTGCCGCGGATGCTCGGGGAGAGAAGCTGTCCGTTTTTGAAAGAACAGACGCCGTGCTGCACCAGGCATTTCCGCGTCAGATCGGTCACGCCGTAAAGTGAAAGCGCGGCTTTGGCGCTCACAAAGGCGTCCATCCACTGCGACTGATCGCGGTGAGGACAGTCGTTGAAGATATCGTCCATGCAGATGCGGAGCGTACGTTCCGCGATCTCCCACAGGCGGTTCAGGCGATCGTCGGAGCAGCGGAATGAACCGCTGAGTACGACCGGGTATCCATACTCCTGAACCGACACGGAATCAAGGCGTTTCAGCGCGCCGGAAAGAAAAAGATAACGGCAGGGGCGTTTCCAGAACGACTTCCAGTTCAGCGTGCCGGAACCGGTGAGCTTGTCGGAATACATCTCCAGCCGCCCCTCCGAATGCGCCCAGCCGGAATCAAGCGATTCCACATAGCCGAGCTCCACCGTTCCGGTCCCGTCGAATTCGCCGGAGATTACGGGACGTCCGTAGACCATCCGCCCGAAATCCGCCAGCCAGCCGCCGTTCCAGCGGGAGAGCGTCAGCGGCCTGACTTCCGTCTCGTGGAACGCGGGAATCGGACGCGGCAGAAACTCGGACTCCGGTATGCGCGTTCCCTCGCGCGGAGCCTCGAAGCCGTCAGCGGGAAAACCGCGGCGGAACCAGTTCCATTCCGGCGAATCCAGATTGCAGTATTCACAGTAGCCGACGTCGCCGACGCACAAAGGGGATGCCGCATCGTAAGCGGTGAGCGTGCGGACGGTCCAGTCCGTCACCCCGCTGACATACGCCTCCGGGGCCCCCTTCCGGGCGTGAACTTTCAGGGTGACGAGTTTCGGCGACGCGGTCGGTTCCAGCACGTATTCATCGAAATAGAGCAGCGGTTTGCGGCTGCGGCAGGGACCGTACGCGACAAGCGATTCGTCGATGCGCAGTTCATAGAACAAATCGGCATAGACGCGGATTTTTGTGATGTTTCCCGCAAGCGTCCCGCGGAAGACTGCGTAGGAGTTGCGCGCATCCTGCGGAACGTGCGCGGCGGCGGTGATGATTTCAGACATGACGAAATTCCTTCATTTGGTCTCCGTATTCATTTTTTCCATCAGCTTCCGGAGCTGCTGGCGGTATGCAACGGGAGCATTGTGTTTCAGCTTGTCGAGTTTTTTCATTTCTTCGGGAAAGCGTTTGCGGAGCCGTATCATGGCATCGCCCTGCGGCGCGGGGGCATTGTCGGCGTTCCGTTTGCCGGGCGGATCGGAGAGCCCGAGTTCAAGTTTCGCCGCGAGACCGCGCAGAATCTTCGCGGAGGCGTCCGGATCGACGCGTTGAAGCTCCCCGGCCTTCCGGCACTCCTGCGGGAAATAGATCCGGAGCAAATTCAGTTTTCTCCGGTAAATCTCCATCGTGTTCGGAAGCCTGATTCCGCTTTTTTCCGCGAGTTTGAAGAGCTTGAGATCCGCCTCCGCGCGCAGCCGTTCAATCTCCCGGTATTCCGCGGGGCGTTCCTTGTGAAGTTTTCTTTCCGCCGGCGCGAGCACATCGGCCGTTCCCCGGTGCGGAGTCTGAGGCTGACGCATCCGCTGTCCCATCGCGCCGCCGTCACGGGAAAAACGGGGGAAGACATCGGGAAACTGGATATTCTCCTCCCGCGCGAGTTCGCGCAGTTTTTCCATAGCCGCGAGCATGTTGACGGATTGCAGTTTTTCGATTTCCGCGTATTTTTGAGGAACCGCTTTTTTCAGTTCGGCCTGAGCCGCCGCCCACGCCTGACTGGTCCATCGCGGAACCTGAGCGCAGAGCTGCAGCGTCATTCCGAACGCAGCAAGAATCAGAATGCCTTTTTTCATACAGGGACCTCCGTTTTTTCTGACTTTACAGCACAAAAGCGGAAAAGCAAGTTTATTTTTTCACAAATTGCAGAAAAATTTCCGCACGGGAGAAAGACGGCGCGCGTTCTCTTGCCAGGACACGCGGACGTCGATATTTTCCCGTTTGCAAAAACGGAAAAAGCGTGCTACATTATCATCTTATAAATAAAAACGGAGAACAAAAGAGATGCCCGACCTCAAACATATCAGAAACTTTTCGATCATCGCTCATATCGACCACGGGAAATCCACGCTTGCCGACCGATTGCTCGAAGCGACCGGAACGATCGAAAAGCGCGACTTGACCCATGATCAGCTCCTCGATGCGATGGACCTCGAACAGGAACGCGGCATCACGATCAAAGCGCACCCCGTGCGGATGCTCTACAAAGCGCACGACGGCGTCGAATACGAACTCAACCTCATCGACACTCCGGGACACGTCGATTTCGCCTATGAAGTCAGCCGCTCCCTCGCGGCGTGCGACGGGGCGCTTCTCGTCATCGACGCAACCCAGGGCGTGCAGGCGCAGACCGTCGCCAACGTCAATCTCGCGATGAAGCACAATCTGCACATCATCCCCGTCATCAACAAGATCGACCTGCCCGCGGCCGACGTCGACATGTGTCTCGACCAGATGGAGGAAATTCTCGCGATCCCGCGCGAAGAGGCGATCGCCGTCTCCGCGAAAGAGGGAACCGGCATTCCGGAAGTGCTCGAATCCATCGTCAGAAACATTCCGCCGCCGAAGCTCGTTTCCATGCCCGGAATCAGCGCGCTCATCTTCGACTCCGTCTACGACTCCTTCCGCGGCGTCGTCACCTACCTGCGCGTTTTCAACGGCTCGTTCAGGCGCGGCGACAAGATGCGCCTGCTCAGCACCGGTCTCGAAAGCGAAATCAAGGAAGTCGGCGTGTTCAAACCCTCAATGGCGGCAACGCCGGAACTCTCCGCCGGCTCCGTCGGATACATCATTCCGAACATCAAGAGCCCGACCGAAACGCGAATCGGCGACACTGTGACGGAGGTCAAGGATCCCTGCGCGGAGGCGCTCCCGGGCTTCCAGGAAATCAAACCCATGGTCTTCAGCGGCATCTACCCGATCGACACGGCGGATTACGACCAGCTGCGTTTCAGCATGGCGAAACTTCAGCTCAACGACGCCGCGTTCACCTATCAGGCGGAAACCTCCGCCGCTCTCGGATTCGGCTTCCGATGCGGCTTCCTCGGCCTGCTCCACATGGAGATCATTCAGGAACGTCTGCGCCGCGAATACAATATGGACATCATCGCGACCTACCCGAGCGTCATCTACCATGTCTATCTGACAAACGGCACCATGCTCGAAGTCGACAACCCGGTGCATCTGCCCGACCCGGCGGAGATCGACCGCATCGAAGAACCGCTCATTTCCGCGCACATCATGTCGCCCAACAACTACATCGGCGACATCATGAATCTGGTGATGCAGAAGCGCGGCGTGTGCACGAAAACGGAAAGCGTCGACGGCTCCCATGTCATGATCACCGCCACGATTCCGATGCATGAAATCCTGATCGACTTCCACGACAAACTGAAATCCATCACCCGCGGCTACGGCAGCATGGATTACGAACACGCCGGATACCGCGCAGACAAACTGGTCAAGCTCGACATCATGGTCAACGGCGAACCAGTCGACGCGTTCGCTACGATTGTCCATACCGACTTTGCCTATTCACGCGGACGCATGCTCGCCGAAAAACTCGCGAACGTCATTCCGCCGCACATGTTCCAGGTCGCGATCCAGGCGGCCGTGGGCGGAAAGGTCATCGCCCGCGAAACGGTTCGCGCTCTCCGCAAAAACGTTCTGGCGAAGTGCTACGGAGGCGACATCACCCGTAAGCGCAAACTGCTCGAAAAACAGAAAGAGGGCAAGAAGCGCATGAAACAGATCGGCAAGGTCAACATCCCGCAGGAAGCCTTCGTCGAAGTGCTGAAATCAAGTGGAGAATAAACCATGTTCGCATTCCTCATCCTCCGGAAACCGCGCAAGGAACTGCGCGAAACGGTCCTCGCGGCAAAACGCCGTCTGATTTCGGACGACGACATCCTTTCCGATGCGAAAAAAGAGGAACTGCGGGGAATTGTCTCCGAAGCCGCCGCGGTGAACCGTTCGGACCGGAAGGCCATGGAGGAATTCATCCGTTCCGCTTCCGCAAAGCTCGAACGCCTCTCCGACGTGCACGGGAACAAACGCAAACTCCGCAACATTCTCGACATTCTCGCAGTCGCGTTCGCGGTTGCGTTCGGGATCCGCGCGCTCTATCTCCAGCCGTTCAAGATTCCGACAAGCAGCATGCAGCCGACTCTGTTCGGCATCCACTACGTCGACCGCAAAGGGTTCGCCGAGCACAACTCCCCCGCCGCGAATCTGCTCAAAATCCCGTATCTCGCCGTGCGGCCGGCGGAGATGAAGATAACCGGGGACGGGGAATTCCGGGCGTATCAGCCTTCCCGCGAACTCGGAATTTTCGACACCACGCTTCTGCAGATCGGCGACTCGGTCTATTCTCTCCCGGGAACCATCAATCAGGTTGCGCGCTATCTGGATCTGGAAAACAAACCGGAATTCAAGCAGGGCGAAATCGCCGCCGACGGCTGGCTCTCCACGGGCGACCATCTCTTCGTGGACCGCGTCTCCATTCATTATCTTCCGCCCCGGCGCGGCGACGTCATCGTCTTCACGACCGAAAACATCAAGTCGCCGACCCAGCCTCTCGGCGGGTACTACTACATCAAACGTCTCGTCGGGCTCCCGGGCGACACGCTCAAGATTGTCGGCCGCATGCTTTACATCAAGCCGCGCGGCGCGGCGGAGTTCAAACCCGCAACGGCTTTTTCGAAGAAGTTCGACCGCATCTATTCGATGGAGGGCGGCTACCAGGGCCACATCGCCTCGGAACTGCTCGCGCCGGGGTTGGAGCTGACCGTACCGGAGGATGCGTTCTTCGCGCTCGGCGACAACACTTCGAACAGTCTGGACGGGCGCAACTGGGGCTTCATTCCGCGCAAGAACATGATCGGACGCGCACTCAACATCTTCTGGCCGCTCTCGCGCCGCTGGGGATTCGTCGATACCAAACCCGCCCTGAGCGGAAAAACCGTCCTGCCCGGATCAATGGGCTGGCAATAAGGATTCAGCATGGAAAACACAAACGCCATTTTTCTGATCCGCTGCATGGACCGCAAGGGGCTTGTCGCGGGCATTACCAACTTTTTCTATGAAACCGGACTCAACATCGTGAACTGCCAGCAGTACACCGACATCATGAGCGGACAATACTTCATGCGTCTCAAGCTCGAGCTGACCGATCTTTCGGTTGCGCGGAGCGAACTTGAGGCAAGCCTTACGGAATTCGGAAAACCGCTCGGACTCGAATGGTCGGTACACTATTCCGATTACATTCCGCGCATGGCGGTGCTCGTCTCGAAAGCGTCGCACTGTCTTTACGACCTGCTCGTCAAACAGCGCGAAGGCACGCTGAAATGCGAAATTCCTCTCATTGTCTCGAATCATCCGGATCTCGAATACGTCGCACAGCAGTTCCGCATCCCGTTTTTCTGCATCCCCGTCCGCCGCGAAAACAAGGCGGAAACCGAACCGCGGATCATCGAGCTGCTGAACGCGCATCACATCGACCTTGTGGTGCTCGCACGCTACATGCAGGTCGTTTCACCGGAATTCATTCAGCTGTACCACAACCGCATGATCAACATTCACCACGCGTTTCTTCCCGCGTTTCAGGGGGCGAATCCGTACCTGCGGGCCTTCCGGCGCGGCGTGAAAATGATCGGCGCAACCGCCCATTACGTCACGGAAGACCTCGACGAGGGACCGATTATCGAACAGGACGTCGTGCGCGTCACTCACGAATACGGTCCGGAAGATCTCTCGCGCATCGGACGCGACGTTGAAATGATGGTGCTCTCCCGCGCGGTCAAAGCGCATCTGGAAAAGCGCGTCATCGAACACGAAAACCGGACGATTGTCTTCACCGGCGGCGCGGGCGCATGAACTTTGCGGAAAAACATCCGTTTTTCCTGACGCGGACCGGTTCGCTGGTTCTGCATTTCGGACTGGCCGTGACGGGCGCGTGTTCGGCGGCGATGTTCCCGGCGCTGAACTGGAGCCTGCTGGCATGGATTGCGCTCCTTCCGCTGATTCTGCTCTGCCGCTCCTGCTCCGTGCGGAGCGCGTTTCTGCGCGGCCTGACGTGGGGGTATTTCTGGAGCCTCTTCAGTTTCCTCTGGCTGCGGGAGATTGCGCTTCCGATTCCGTTCATCCTCTCGTTCGTTCTCGCGCTTTTCGTCGCGGCGTGGAGCGCATATTACAACTTTCTGTGGCGTCATCTTTCCATCGCGCCGGCGGACCGCCTGGAGGGCGGAGCGCACTGCGCGGAACTCGTCCCGTTCCGCCGTCCGCTGCATGGAATTTTCTTTATGCTGGCGAATGCGGGGATGTGGTGCGTGCTCGAATGGCTGCGCGGCTGGATCATGACGGGCCTCCCGTGGGATTACCTCGGGACCTCGCAGTGGCGCAATCTGCCGCTGATTCAGATCTGCGAATTCACGGGCGTTTTCGGCGTGAGTTTCCTGGTCGCGGCGGTGAACCTCGGTCTCGGACTTGCGCTTGTTTCGTTCCGCCCGGGCTCCGGCTGGGGGCGAGCGTACCGGAGACCCTGGCCGCTGCTCGCGGCGTTCGCCCTGCTGCTCGCGTGTTATGTCTCCGGACTTCATCTTCTGCGGGCGAACCGCCTTGATGAATCGGCGGTGCGGCATGTGAACATCGGAGTGATTCAGCCGAACCTTTCACAGCGGAGGAATGCGGACCATGCGGCGGCGAAAGAGGCGCTCGACGTCTGCACGGATCTCACGGAAAGGTTGCTTGACCGTGATGAAAAACTGCGCAATCTGGTCCCCGTCGGCAATGCGCCGAACCGGAAACTCGATCTGATCGTCTGGCCGGAAACCGCGGTCCCGTACGCCTACCGCGGCGGCGCGGAGCTCTCGCGGGAGTACCGCGACCGCATCGGCGCCTTGCTGCGCCGCCACCGCGTCCCGTTCCTCATCGGGAGCATCGACTTCCAGGTCCCGGAAGATTCGCCGGAAAACTACAAGGTCTTCAATGCCGCCCTGCTCATCACCGAACCCGGCGGAAGCGTAAAGGATTTCTTCTACAAATACCACCGCGTCCCGTTCGGGGAATATGTCCCCTTCGGCGATACGTTTCCGGAACTCAACGAACTTGTCGGAATGGGACGCAACCTCACAGCCGGCCGCCGATGCAATCCGCTCGAAGCTCTGCCGGGCGTGCGGATCGGAACGTCCATCTGCTTCGAATCCGTCTTCCCGTTCCTTTCGCGCGGACACGCCTACAACGGAGCGAATCTCCTGCTCATCATCGCGAACGACGCATGGTATCCGACGAGCTGGGAATCGGATCAGCATTTTGCAAACGGACTGTTCCGCGCAGTCGAGACGCGTCTGCCGCTCCTGCGCAGCGGAAATTCGAATTATTCGGCGCTGATCTCCCCGCGCGGCGAAGTGCTGGACACCATCTCCCTGGGACGTCCGGAGCGGACGGAAAAAGTCTTCCGCGTTCCCGTTCCCGTCAATCCGAAGCCGACCTTTTACACGCGGTTCGGAAACCTGTTTGTCGTTTTCTGCGCATTCCTCGCATTCTGCGGATTCGCGGCGGCGTTTGTCAACTGGAAACTCTTCCGCGCCGGACAGCTGCCGGAGGAGATCGACGCGGGAGAGAGAGCATGAAAGGCGATTCCGAAAAGATTCTGACCGCGGCGGCGTCCGCGCTGCGCGAATGGTACGGCGGCGCCGTTACGCTCGACGACTGTGTGGAGCATGTGCGCGCCGCAGAACCGGAGGCCGCCCGCTCGGTCACCTCGATCCTGTTTGAATATTTCCGCCACAAAGAGCTTGTGGATTCGCTGCTGATGCGCTCCGTTTCGCGCGGAATCAAGCCGGAACTGAAGATGATCGCTCTCTGCGCGCTCACCCAGGCGCTCTTCCAGACTGCGATTGCGGGGGAATCCGCCGTGAATATCGCGGTCGACGTGGTCAAACGCTCCGGAAAGCACCGCATGGCGTCCGGCTTCATGAACGCCGTTCTGCGCAATGCCCTGCGGAGCGCGGGAAAAGGACCGTTCGAGCCGTCGTTTCCGCCGGAAATCCGCCGCCGCTGGGAGGCTCGCTTCGGACGGGAGGCAACGGCGCAGGCGGTCGCCGCATGCGGAGTCAATCCCCCATTGACTTTCCGTCTGCGTTCAGGGGAGCTTCCCGCCGAACTCGCGGAAAGCGTGCCGGCGGAACTTGATTTTGCGGACGGATTCCGCTTCTTCGAATGTTCCGATCCCGAAAAACTCTTCGCTTCCGATGCGTTCAGAAACGGCGCAATTTACATTCAGGATCCCGCAACGGCGATGAGCGTTTCGCTCTGCCGTCCGGCAATCCGCGGACGCGTTCTCGACTCCTGTGCCGCGCCGGGCGGAAAGACGGTGATGCTGTTCGACGCGTGCGGAGGAAATGCGGAATTCACCGCCGCCGACCGCTCCGCCGCGCGGCTCAAACCGATGCGCGAAAACTTCACGCGTCTGGGACTGGAATCCGTGAAAACCGCCGAAGCGGACGCCGTGCATCCCCCGTTTGAAGCGGCAAGTTTCGACCTCGTCTTTCTGGATGTTCCGTGTTCCAACACGGGAGTTCCGCGCCGCCGCCCGGACGCCCTGCGCCGCTTCAACGCAAAACGTCTGAACGAAGTCGCGGCGCTTCAAAAACAGATTTTGAACGCGCAGATCCGTCTGGTCAAACCGGGCGGACATCTGCTCTATTCCACATGCAGCGTGGAAGCGGAGGAGGACGAACAGCAGGTTGCGTCGTTCCTCGCTGCGCACCCGGAATGCGAACTGATTTCGCAGCGGCGTCTTCTCCCCGCCCTCCGTCACGACGGCGCGTTCGCCGCGCTGATCCGGAAAAACGGATGAAAAAACGCAGTCTCCGGCGGGATTTCCCCGACGCCGGAAACTGCGTTTCTGTTTGTCTGAATCTGTTTCAGTTCACTCCCGCCTGAATCATGGATGCCTCGTCGACCTTCGTGGAGTACCCGCGCTCCATGCGGACCACCACATAGGTGCAGAGAATCAGCAGAAGATTCGTCACGATGTTGCCGAGCGCAAAGAGCGTGGCGTAGAGACTGTTCTCCAGATGAATCGAGACGACGAACTGGGCGATGACGAGTCCGAGCGTCAGGGAGAATTTGAGTCCGAACACCATCATCATTCCATGATGCGGAATTCCGTATTTCGGCGTTTCCCCGCGCTTCGCCGCCGCGATATCCAGCCGGATCCGGCGCGAAAGCAGATACCAGAGGAACGAAACGCCGATTGAAAGCGGAATCACCGCCGTCAGGAACCAGAAGTTCGCGTTCTTCATCCCGTGCACGTGAAACGGCCAGAGCATGACAACCGCCATGACGAGGCTCCCGTACTGCACGAAATCCATGAAATGCAGCGCCCATTTCAGCCAGCGGCTGCTGTAACCGGTCGTGGCGACGATCGGAATGTGCTCGAACCCCTCTTTCGTCCACGGCGCGGGCGGATGAAAGTTCGCGTCGCCGCCGAGTTTCAGCCAGCGGCGGTACGCAAGCGAAATGACGACGAAGTTCAGCAGGGTCGCACCGCCCGCCCAGACGAAGTAGAGACGGTAGCAGTAGCCCGGTCCCACGATCGGATATGCGGAAAGATACGCCGTGCTGAGGCTCTTCACTATATCGTAGAACCCGCCGACGAGAAATCCGCCGAGAATCGTGCAGATGGAGTAGACGATTCCGCGCGCGCTGCAGAACTGTCCGTAGCGCGAGTGCGGGAAGAGCCGCATGGTGATCGGCATTGCGCACGCCGAGGAGAGCGCATTCATGAACGCATAGAGCAGCTGCGCGCTCAGCGAAAGATAGAAGAAGATGTGTCCGGGCAGGTCAATGAAGAGCCAGACCCAGTTCATCACCGGTCCGGTGATTGTGAAAATCACGCCGTAGGTGTATGCGCGGAGCGGATGCCAGCGGTCGACAAAGGTCGCGGCGAAGAAAGTCGCCACCATTCCCGCGAGCATGAGGATTCCGTTGTAGAGTCCGATCTGCCGGAGATCCATTTTCATTTCAAGCAGGAAGAAGACCTGAAAGCTCCACGCCACGCCCGCGAACGCGAGAATTCCCGCGCTGATGAACAGCAGACGGTAGAACGGTTCGTGGAACGATTCGCGGAAGAAGGTGCGCAGGGTCTCCCAGCGTCCCGCCTTCTTCTCCTGCGATTCATCGAGCGGCGGATATTCGCCCTCCTTCACCATGAAGCACATCAGCCCGAAGCCGACCGCATAGAGAACCGCCGCGCCGAGGAAGATTTCGCGCGAGTGGCTCTCCGCATAACGGAAGATGAAGAAGTTGTAAAGCGCGCTCACGGCGGTTCCGACAATGCGGAATGCGCCAGCGAAACGCCCGATGTGGCTCTGCGGAACGACATCGTTGAACAGATAATTGAACGTCGAGTTCACAAACTGGTTGAAGAACTGGAAGAGCACCATCAGCACGGCGATCAGGCCGACCGTGACCGTGCCCGGCGCAACATCCTTCAGCATGGGAACCGTGCGGCTCATCCACGCGGAAATGTCGTGGCTGCAACCGATCATGACCAGACTGACGAACAGGAACGGAATGCTGGTCGCGATGAACGGAATACGCCGTCCCCAGCGGCTCCGGCAGCGGTCGCTCCGAACGCTGATGTAGGGCGAAACCGTCATGTTCATCAGGTTCGGAATGGTCGAAAGAATCAATCCGATCAGCCAGTTCGGACAGTTCAACTCCTTGAGGTGAAGCGGAACGATGCTCGGAACCACCGTTTCCATCAGGGTGAAGCAGAAGTCGCCCCAGAGCAGCCAGATGAACAGCGTCACGAGTGCGGCTTTCGTGTAGGTGAGCGTGCCGCACTTGAAGACCTCGGGCTGGGCGGCTGGATCGGTTCGGCTCATTTGCTTCCTCCTTCCTTCCCGGCGGGAATCAGATAGAGATACGCCAGATTCTGCATGGCGCCGTCAAGATTGATCATGGTCAGCGTGTGTTCTCCGGCGGCAAGATCAAGAATAACGGAACCGGCCGCAGTCTTCAGCGCCTCGACTTCCCAGTCGGCGGCGGAGAATCCCATTCCCCCGGTCGGCTCCAGATAAACTTCCCCGACCGCTTTGCCGTCGCAGAGAACCGAGCGCACGGCTTCCGCGGGAGAGGCGCGGTGCAGACGCAGCTCATAGCGTCCGGGCTTGCCGATGGTGAACTTCCAGTCGATCGCGTGTCCTTTCTTGTCCCATGCGACGAGCGTTCCGTCGTGTGCGGTCGGACGCCCCTTGACGATCCGCGCCTTTCCTCCGCGTTCCGCAGAGAAGTTCGCGGCGGGAATGCGGATCGTTCCATCGGGAAAAGCAACCTTGCGCGGAAGAACCACAAGGACACGCCCGCGCAGCGTTTTGTCTTTTGTCCGCAGTTCCGCGCGCACGGTGACACGTTCCGGAAGCGTATCGGGAAGCGCAAAGTTTTTGACACAGATTTCACCGGGCTTGAGAGAAACATTCCATTCGTTTTCCGGAACGGTGATTCCGGCAGGCGGGAAAAGAACGAGTTTTCCGTCAAGCGGAGCATGGCGCGACGCGCTCACGGTAAGCTGAAGATACGGTTTCACGCCCGGTTCAGTGCGGACAATCAGACTCAGATTGTCCGATTCGGTGGTCGGGGTATACGGAAGCTGGGCGTCGCTGTAGTACCCCTGCATGTCGTTGACAATGTTGTTGCGGTAGCAGGGGTTCTGGACGAGCGCTACGCGGCGGTCCATCGCGGGAATCGGGGTCGTGTAGACGCGCAGTTCGCCGGGAACGGTTGTAATCACCTCTTCGCGCCAGTCACCGAAGAGATCGCAGACCATGAGTCTGGTTCCCGCGAAACTTCCGCCGACCGGACCGCCGTTGAAGTCGCGGATGGAGTTGAGACATTCCTCTTTCTCCAGATCGGCATCCCAGAAAATTCCGCGCCGCATTCCGCCGACGCCGCGTCCCTTTTTGAGCAGCCGTCCGTCCGCGCTGAAGAGCCAGCGGCGGTCGGGCGACGGCGCGCGGACATTGAAGTCGATCGCCCCGATTTCGGGCCCGGGAATGGTCGGGTCGAAGTCAATGACATAGCCGTCGTTGATGTGTTTGTTCGGCTCGTTCAGCTTCCAGAGCGTCTTTCCGGTCGCGGGATCGGCGATGAGAACGCCGCCGCTTGTCTGCGGATCTTCATAAAAATGCGCGAGCTCCGGCCCCGGATGACTTGCGATGATGTCGGTATAATAAATATAATCCGGATGCCCTCTGCCGTTGGACCAGAGGACTTCGCCGTTGTCGTCGATGACCATGCTTCCGAGCAGGATTTCATCGTGCCCGTCATTGTCGAAATCGGCGCAGATCGTGGCGTGTGCGCCCTGACGCTGAAAGCGGAGCGGCATTCCGGTGTTGTCGAACTTCCAGAGATTGACGAGTTTGCCGTCTTTGAGCTGCCAGGCTTCGGCTTTCATGGTGCCGTAGGTTCCGCGCAGAGCGATGATTGCGGGGGTCTTTCCGTCGAGATATGCCATCGCAAGCTGATTGCGCGAAAAAAAATTGTAGGATTCAAAATTGTCGCGGGAGGGCCACGGCGCTTTGGCGATGACCTTGCCGGTCATGCCGTCGAGCACCGCGAAGTATTCGGGACCCGAAGTGACGCGTCCGTCCGGGTCGCGCGGATCGCCTTCCGCCGCTTTGACCACGACTTCCGCCTTGCCGTCTCCGTCGAAATCGTAGATGATTGCGGGACTGTACCAGACGCCGCGCTCAATGCCGGGTCCCATGTCGTAGGTCCAGAGCCGTGTGCCGTCGGAAAGGAAAGCCTCCAGTTTGAACGTCGTCGGACTCGGATACCAGAAGCGCGGGTACGGGTCGATGTTCACCGCACGCGGAGTCTTGACGACAAAATCATATTTGCCGTCGCCGTTCAGGTCGCCGATTCCGACGTTCCGGACCATTGCTTCCGGATCGGAAAGTTTGAAGGAGAGATACGGCAGCAGTCCCGGACGCGACGGTGCAGGAAACATCACCGCATCGCCCGCGAGCCCCCGCTTCCCCGCCGGCTCCACGCGATAACGGTCGGTGACGCGTCCGTCGGCGTCGAGCCAGTCACAAGTCTGAACAACGGGCGCGGAATTCAGTTTGACCTGTTTTCCGTCGCGCGTGCGGAAAACGTTGAATGCAATATCCGCCGAGTCTTCCTTAAGCAGACGCCAGCTGACGAGCATTCCGTCCGCGGTGAGCGCGGCGACTGCACCGCGGTCGAGTTTCTCCTCCACGCGGGCGCCCGCCGGGACGGGAAGTTTCGGGTTCGGTGCGCGGTCTTCGAGTTTCGTTACAAGAAAGTTGTCAAGGTAGGCGGAGCCGCGGTTTTTCGGATTCGGATCGGCATAGCACGCGGCGACGCAGAAGGTCAGGAAGCCGTCTTTGGCCTCGATCTCCGGCGCGACTTCTCCGCGGATGTCGATCAGACGGAACTTTTTGCCGTCCACCGAAACTCCGAATGCGCGCCCGCCGAACGCCTGAACGCGGTATTTTCCGGGAAGCTTCACAGGAATGCGGATGGTGAGTTTCGCCGCGTCGGGAGCTTCGGGAGAGCAGTCCTTCATGACCGGCATGGAACGCAGAACTTTTCCGCCCGACCATTTGTGTTTCCACGGGTCGTTCGCCCAGAGATTCCACTTGCCGGGAACAATGCGGTCGCCCGGAACGATCTTGTTCTTTTCGACGGCGACATCCTCCGCCTCCACGCGGAAATAGCGGTCGCTGTATTTATAGTAGTTCACCTTCGGTTCCGGACTGAGCATCGGAGGGAAGCCGGTGACGTTCTTTGTCGGCGTCACCACAAAACGGTCGATGTACGGGCTGCCGGCATGCTTCGGGTTGTCCTCCGCATAACAGTTTGCAATCTGAAACTCGACAAAGCCGGTTTCGCTCTTGATTTCCCCCGCCAGGAGCATGTCGTTCGTGAGACGGCGGAAAAACTTGCCGTCGAAGGAGACGCCGACGGTCCGACCGCCGAAAAACCGGATGTCGCACGGAACATTTTTCGGAACGGGAATGCGGAAGGTCAGGACCGCGGCTTCCGGCGCGGTGACTTTGCGGTTTTCGCGGATCACATCGCCGCGCAGAGCCTTTTCGCCTGACCAGCGTTTTTTCAGCGGATCGTTCGCCCAGAGATTCCATTTGCCGGAAACCATGCGGTCGCCGGAAACAATCTTATCCTTTTCAACCGCGACGTCTTCCGCCTCGTAAACCTTGCTCCATTTCCGCGTTTCCGCTTTCTTCGCGTCCGGCTTCCCTGCGCCGAGCGGAATCGCGATGAAGTGGTCGACGTAGACCCAGCCGGGATTGGAAGGCGTGGCGTAGCAGTTCGCAACTCTCAGCTCCAAAAAACCGCCTTTCACTTCAACCCTGTCCACCACAACTCCGCGGAACTCGATTTTTTTGAACGCCCCGTTCCCGACCGCCACGCCGAACGCGCGTCCGCCGCGCGCTTCAATGCGGTAGTATCCATCGGCAAGCGGAAGACGCACGCGGAAAAGTCCGGATGCGGGATCCTCCGGAGCGCGGTCGGCCTTGCAGAGCGGCGCGCGCAAAGTGCTTTTGTTGCGCCAGATGTTGTCCGGACGGTCTTTCGTCCAGAAATCCCACTTCCCGTCCGGCGGACGATTGTTGTTCTGAGTGAAAACGGAGGGGTCGACGGCGACTTTCTCCGCATCGAAGCGGAGCGGTTCGGCGGCGCAGGCGCATCCGGCGGCCAGCGCGGCGAATGCAAATAATTTGAAAGTGTTCATTCTGTTTTCCTTTCTCAATCCATATGGAAGACTTCGACGAGATCACGCCCGACCGGGCGGTTGTCGTCATGACAGTACATCAGATCGGCATTGTATTTCCACCAGCGTTTGACAACGTCGTCTTCGGACATACCGGCGAAGGTCCCGTCGTCGTCAAGTTTGCAGAAAGCGAAGAGCGTGTCGGTTGCGGCGTCAAAGAAGATGGAATAGTCGTGAATGCCGCAGTCGCGGTGCTCGCGGACGAGTTCAGGCCAGATGGCGTCGTGGCGGCGGCGGTATTCATCCGCCATTCCGGGCTTGAGACGCATGGCGAAAGCGTGTCGTTTCATGCGGATTCTCCTGTCTTAAAGGTCGCGGCGGTGCGGGCTGATGCGGACGAATTCTCTCCGCGTGTAGTACTGCGCGTAAACCTCTTTGCGGTTCTCGACATGACCGTCCGCGAACAGAATGTTGCAGGAGCTGTCGCCGTGGCGCGGTCCGCTGTAGGCGATTCGCCAGTTTCCGGAAGCATAATCCCCGTCATAAATGAATTTCGGCGAACAGCGTTTCCATGCGGCGACGTTGTAGAGACGCGAGTCGCCGACGATTCCGACGCCGCTGGGGCTGACAAAGCTGGAATTCTTGAGCGGCCTGTTGAGTCCTCCCTTATCCTCGGTCGTCGCATGTTTCATCAGAATCCATTCGCTGGTTCCATAGCTGCAGAGACGTTTGGTGATATCGGATTCCGCCTTGTAGAACGCATCGAGTTTCGGAGCATCGGTGAAACTTTCCCAATAGAAGCTCTTCAGTTCCTCCTTGTTCTTGCTGGTCCGGAGGGGCGCGCCGGGACAGACAAAAACGGGAGGGTTGAGGTTGTAGTATTCCGTGAAAAATTCAAAATGCGACATTCTCGGAGCCGTGAAAATATCAATTTCCGGCCAGTACTCCGCATTGTCGCCGGTATACATGTTGTAGGCGGTTCCAATCTGCTTCTGATTGGAAACGCAGCTGATTCCGTACGCCTTTCCCCGCGCCTTGTTTAAAGCCGGCATAAGCAGTCCGGCAAGAATTGCGATGATCGCTATTACAATAAGGAGTTCTATAAGCGAGAAATACCGGATTCTCCGC
>URNE01000009.1 GCA_900549045.1 uncultured bacterium
TAAAAAGGCTCCGGAAGATTCTGTATCGGTCCGGAGTCTCGGATGGCAGATTGATCTGGATTATGCCGCATCCTCTTTCTGCGGGGCTTTGTCGTTCATGCGGTAGAAGTTGAACGCGGTCGCGCAGAGGTTGTAGAGCGCCCAGAGCGCGAGCAGCGCAAGCGCGAGGCGTTTGAACGAGTAGCGGTATTCCTGCAGAACCTGGACGGGACCGACGGGGACGTAGAAGGTTCTGGAGGTCAGATATTTTTCGATGAGCAGATCGCGCAGCTGAATGACTTTCGCGCTGGTCGCGAAGAGTTC
Source organism: uncultured bacterium (assembly GCA_900549045.1). Classification (GTDB taxonomy): domain Bacteria; phylum Verrucomicrobiota; class Lentisphaeria; order Victivallales; family UBA1829; genus UBA1829. The sequence goes on from URNE01000009.1 coordinate 304, forward strand.
GGTGTACATGTTCTGAAGCATGGTGTGGAAGCTCTGCGGAGTTATGACGGAAATCTTGAGGGCGTCCTGCTTCTGCGCGGAGATTCCTTTGAGCAGCTGTTCATAGTACATCCTGTCCGCTTCGAGGTTGGCGCGCTTGTCGCCGTATTCGATGGCTTTTTCCGCGTACTTGGCGCGGAGGGTGTTGTTGACGTCGTTGCGGATCATGTCGGCGAACTGATTGAAGAACGATTTGTCGAGCTGGAGAGTGATCAGCCCGGTATCGGCGGAGGGGCTGTTCCTGGTTGTGGAGATTCCGTTTTTTGCGGGACCGGAATTGCCGAGATTCGACTGCAGGGCGTTGAACGCTTCAAGCGCGCTGTTGTAGCGGATGTTGAGGCGGGCGAGATCCTGCTCCACGGTCTGCAGAGCGCTGTGGAGATAAATCTTGTCGAACGTTCCCTGAACCTGCGGAGTGAGAAGAATGTACTGGCGCAGAACGTCGAGCTGATATCTCATGATGGATTCGAGCTCTTTGTGGATGTCGCCGAGGTATTCGCCGGTGGGAAGGCTGACGTTCTGTCCCTGGAGCATGTCGTCGAGGGTCGAACAGACATTGAGGACCTGACGGCAGTAGCGTCTGGTTTTTTCGAGCAGGATCAGATATCCGTTCCGGGAAATCTGCTTGCGCAGGTTCTGAAGGTGAATGGCCGTTTCGATCTGCGGGAATTCCTTGGCTTCCAGTTTGGAGTAGATGCGGTACCAGGTTTCGGGCACGTCGGTCAGAATCTTGGTGATCTTCATGCGGGAGAAGCCCGACGGCGGGTTCATGGTGAGTCGGAGCGAGGAGACGGAGACCTTCTGGAGTTCGTTGCGGTAGCTGCGTTCCAGTTCCTGGAGTTCCACGACGGTGATGTTTTTCCGTCTCATCTTGTCGCGGTATTCCGCATCAAGCTTGCTCTGCTTGACGTCGCTGGAATAGATGGAGAAGAGCGCACAGAATTTCGGGAAGGGAATTTGCTTGTCCATTTCGTTTGATTTGTAGACCGATTCGAGAACGAGCGGGCTGATGATGTCGTTGGGGCTGAACGCTTTTCCGCTCGGATACTGCGGGACGTTGTCGACTTGCGGGAGAAGAATCACGATGTCGCGGTACTGCGTGGTGTCGCGCGGGAGCAGTGCGTAAAGCAGAATGATTGCCAGCGCGACGATGCCGAAGGAGACGCCGGCGCGGAGCGCAATTTTTCCAAATTTCAACTTTATGAAAGCCAGAACGGCTTTCAGCGTAACTGCGTCGTTTCCAGAACTCATATAAACCTCGTGTTGTTTTTGATGCTTTTGTAAACTTCAGCTGTACTATACCATACATTCCCGGTATATTCAAGTCTGTTTTTCGTCCGGGGGATTAATTTGCCCGATTCCTGTTCCGGAGCGCGGAGAGCGCGGCGAAAATCAGTGCGGCGAGATAGAAAATCCACGAAAGATGCATGACGCGTCCGAGTCCGAACCGATATGCGAGCTGTCCGATCGGCAGGAGCATGACGCCCGCGAACCCCCATGTGCCTCCGACGATCAGGGCCATCCGGGTGCTCAGCGCGAGGCGTCCCTTCGCATTCCGGGCGAGCGCAACGAGAATCGGGAATCCGGAACTTGTGAGCATTCCCGCGAAGAAGATCAGTGCGCACGCCGCCTTGTACTGCGCGAGAAACAGATATGCGATCAGAACCGGAATGCCGAGGAGGAGTCCGCCGAGAATGAACGGGAGCGGACTCCGTTTGCGGGTCAGCACGCCGAGCGAGAGCGAACCCGCGGCGGAGCCCGCGCCGAACAGCATCGCGTTCAACCCGCCGAACGAGAGTTCGTGTCCGAGGCTCACCAGCCAGGTCGGGAGCAGGTTTTGAAGGGTGGCGGTTCCCGTGTTCAGCACGAATCCGGTCACCATCAGCGCGGAAAAACTCCACGGAGATTCCGTGGCGGAGCTTTCCGGCTTCTTCTCCGCCTCCGCGGGCGCGGCGCGGTCCACCGCCAGCTTGACGTTCGTAAACCGCAGGGCGAGAATGACAAGCACGGTCGGGATCAGCAGGAAATAGAGTCCTTTGAGTCCGAATCCGCTGACGAGCAGGGCGCTGATCCAGGGGCCGACCGCGCTTCCGAAGAAGCCGCATGTCATGAATGCGGAGGTCGTGACGCCGGGTGCGATTTCGGTGATGTGCTGCGTTCCGCGCAGTCCGAGCGGATGAACGATTGCAATGCCCGCTCCGACGATGATCATCAGCAGGCAGATCAGGAAGAAGGGGGTCGTTTCGGGCAGGGCGGCGAGGAGGACGATCAGGCCGGCCATGATCAGCCCGAGCGCCAGCAGACGGGGCGTGCGGCGGTGACGGTCGAGCAGGGCCGCGGGAATCTGCATCATGTTGCACCCGATGCTCATGCTGGTGAGAATCACGACGCCGAGTCCGAGATTCAGTTTGAAATAGGCGAGGGCGACGGGCAGCACGCCCGGAAGCGTTCCGCCGAGAAGATCCACCATGAAGTGCGCCAGGGAAAGTGTGAGAATCCGGGTTCCCGGCTGATGAACGGGAGCCGGAACGATGCTGTGTTTTTTCATTTTGCGGAAATCCTGGTCAGTTCAGTTTGAAATCCCTGTTGCTTTTCCACGAGCAGTGTGTGCAGAGCGGGTTTGCTCCGGCGACGATCTCCCGGCGGTAGTGCTCCGCCTTCTCCCCGTGGAAAATGTCGGTCAGCGGGGTCGTCAGGACGTTCCCCGCATCGAATCCGTAGAAGTCGGTGCAGAAAAGGACGCGACCGTCGTATTTGATGTGTGCGCGGCGGAAGGGAGCGAGGCAGTGCTCCTCGCCTCCGTGCGGATTGATGAAGACCGGGCACGGATATTCGCCGGCCTCCGCGCGGCGGCGGACTTCGGCGAGGGCGGAATCGAGCTTGCTCCGGTATTCGCGGTCATCCTCGCGGCGCCAGACCTCGATGGTCGGATCGTCCGTCTGGAATTCGCGGCGGAGCCATGCGCGGTACTCGTCGATTTCCGCGCGGGTGAAATACATCAGCCGCTGAAGATGGATGAGGTCCGGTCCGAGCTTGCCGAGAATGAGCGGCAGTTCAGGCGCGGATTCCACGTTTTCATCCGCAAGGGTCGAAAGAAAAATCAGCCGTCCGCTCCGGTTTTTCAGCAGAGAGACGTTGTGCGCGACGCGTTCGAAAACGCCTTTTCCGCGGATCCGGTTGTGATACGGCGCATCGCCGTCGAGCGAGATGTAGATGGTTTTGAAGCAGCGGTTCAGCAGTTCCGCATGACGGTCGATGAGGGTTCCGTTTGTGATGACTCCGAGTTCAAATCCGGAGTCGTGCAGATGCCGTGCGAGTTCGTCGAACCGTTCATAGAGCAGCGGTTCGCCGCCCCAGAGAACGATTTCCGGTTTCGGGGAGAGACCGCGCAGGGAAGCGGCGATTTCAAACCATTTCCGGGGCGGGATTTCGCGGTCTTTGAGGCAGCCTCCGAACATGCCGTTCTGCTGCCCGCAGAAAATGCAGCGCAGATTGCAGCGCCCGGTCAGCTGAAAATGAATGGAGGTGATTTGAGGTTTGATCATAGGAGTTCAATGCCTTCCGGAAGTTTTTTCTTGAGTTCGCCGTTTTCCATCCACAGCTCGATTTCGCCGTGCGGAGTGGGAATTGTCGCCGCATCTCCGTCGCGGAGCAGTGCGGAGGGAGCGAGGCGTAATGTGCGCCATCCGTCTTCCGCCGGTTCCGCGCCGAAGAGCAGAATCGGGAGCAGCGCCGCGGGTCCGGAGCTCCACGCATGGCAGAGACTCAGCGCATAGGGGCGATTGTAGAACGCGTAGATGTCGTTGCCTTTAAGCGACTCGTCGCAGGCTTCGAAGAATGTTGTTGCGCCGAGTTTGAGCATTCCTCCCCAGATGCGGCGGATTTCCGCAAGAGCTTCCGCCGCGAATCCCGTGCGGATGAGCGCGAGGATTTCCAGCGCCGCCTGATACGGCGTGCCGACCGGGGGAAGACCGGAAATCGGAAGCCGCTCCATGATCTGCCGCGCCTGTTCGCCGTCGACGAGTCCGGAGAGAACCGCATAGAAGTTCGTGTGGCGGAATGTTCCGTATTCCGGATGTTCGCAGTTCGCGCGGAAGAGTCCGGTTGCGGAGTCGACGGCGCGGGAGAGAAGTTCCGTGCGGAGCTGTGCCGCTTTTGCACGGCAGCGTCCGGCGAGCGCGGCGTCGTTCATGCGTCCGGCGAGCGCGGCGGCGGAGTTCAGCGCCCAGAAGAAATGAATCTGAAGCGTGACCTGTTTTTCCTCTTCGTTCCAGCTGCGGGCGGGGTCGAGCCGACTGTTGACCCAGTCGACGAAGACCCAGCGGGCGTGAGGCAGGAAACCGTCGCCCGCCTGTTCGAGCAGAACCTCCGTCATGTCGCGGATTTCGGGATACTGTCGCGCCAGGAACGCGCGGTCGTCGAAATAACGCTGGAAAAGATCGTGCGAGATGAGCATCCAGAGAGAATAGTCGGTGGCGTCGTTGACATGCTTTTCGCGGATTCCTGCGCGTCCGAGAGCGGTGAGCGTGCGGCGGACCGGTTCCGGGGAAGCGAAGGTGTAGGCGTTTGCGAGCAGGGAGAGCGCGAGGTCGCCCGCCCACGGCAGACGGTCCCGCTTGACGCCGTCGATCAGGAAGTGTCTCATGCAGAGGCGCAGAGTGTAAGCGGAGCTCATCCAGATGCGCGTGAGTTCCGTGTCGGAAGCGAACGCTCCGGCGTAGCGGACGGGAGTGAATTCGGCGTCGCACTCCGCATGGACAGGGTTTTCGGCTTCCGCGCGGATGTAGCGGAACGCCAGCGGCAGCGGGGTTTCCCAGATGCCGGAGGAGGTTTCGATCAGCTCCAACGACTGTTCGCTGAGCTGTGCGTTGCCGTTTTCCGCCTCGAATTTTGATTCTCCGGCTCCGAAATTCGGTTTCTGAATGGACGAGATGCGGACCCTGGCGAGGAGTTCACGTCCGAAGTCATATCGTCCGGGCGCATACTCGACGGGCGTCATGTGGACGGTCGGGAATTTTTCGCCGAAGGGGTCGCCGCCGATGCATGCCGGTTCGTAACGGTTCCCGTCAATGGAGGCTTCCCAGTTCTCCGCGAGTTCCGGAAGAAGCGCGGGAAGCATGTTTTCGGTTGAGTTCACGGAAATTTTCAGAAGGAGCACGCCCGGTTCCGGGAGGTCGAGAGAGCAGTTGCCGGCGTTGTCTTTGACAACTTCAAGAGGCCGTCCGTTCAAGATTGCGACAACGGTTCCGTTTGCACGGAAATTCAAAGTTCCGGCTTCAGCGCCGCGGCGGAAGAAAACGGCGGGAACGGGGGAGTGAAAGACTCCGGGGTAGCCGACGTTGAGTTTCAGCAGAACAACCGCTTTGCGCATCTGCTGAAGAAGGAAACATTCATATTCTGCGCGCGGGTAAAGCCAGCCTTCCGGAACCGCGGTTTCCGGAACGGTCCGGAAGACGGAATACGCGGGGTCGATGACGGCCGTTGCGGAAAGCCGATGCGCTTTGCTGAGATCCTGAACACTCATGGCGAACTCCATATTTTCAGAAAATATAGCTTTGAATCGGGCAAATTCAATGCGGGTTGCAAAAATTATTTCTCAGTGAATTCATGCAGAATTTCATCGTTGAGCGGAGTCGGTACTCCTGTTTCGCGCCCGAGGCGGCAGATCGTTCCCGCAAACAGCGCGATTTCCGTGGGGCGCCCCGCTTCCACATCCTGGAACATGGAAGTCTTGACGTTTCCCGGCATGGCGAGGATGGTCTGCATCGCCGCTTCCGGCATCTCCGCCGCGTCTGCCACGCCGAGTTTTTCCGCAACGGCGGAAGCTTCGCGCATGAGGCGCATGGTGAATTCGATCCGCGACGGATTCCGCTGAAGTTCTCCGTAATCCGCACGGAAATGCGCGGTCGCCTGGTTGACGCCGATATTCAGCACGAATTTTTTCCACAGCGCCGCGCGCATATCCTCGGGAACGGCGCAGGAGATCCCCGCGCGCCGGAACAGTTCCGCCGTGCGCCGGACCGTTTCCGGAGCGTCGGATGCGGTTGTGCCGAAATAGAAAGTGCCGACTCCGTCGTGTTCGATGCGGTTGCCGTTGCGCACGCTGGCGTGTCCGAGGAAGAATCCGCAGACGACGTTGTTTCCGGGGAATCTCCGTTTTGCGGTCTCTTCCGCGCTGATTCCGTTGAGCAGGGGAACGATGACGGTTTGCGGTCCCGCGAATTCCGCCGCGAGTTCGAGCGCATCGCGGTAGCCGGCGGCTTTGGTCGCAATCAGGATGAAATCCGCCGTTCTTCCCCCGTTGCCGGAAGTGAATTCCGCCTGAAGCGGCTGTCCGTTGAGATAGAGACCGTGTTCACGGAGACGGTTCAGCCGTTCGCCGGATGCGGCGACCCTCAGGGAGACTCCCTCCGTTTTTGCGAGAGGGGCGGCGCAGAGCATTCCGATTGCGCCCGCGCCGATGACGACTGTTTCCGTCCGTTTCATGATTGTGTTTCTCAGCCGAGTTTCTTCTTGAAGATTTTGCGGAAGGGTTTCTTTTCGGGACGGCGGGATTCGCCGCGGCGTTCAAACTTCTCGCCGTGTTCGCGGCGGGGTGTGAATTCGCGTCTGTTTTCGCGTCCGCCGAAATCGCGCTTGTGTTTGAAATCGCGTTTGTCCTCGTGCCCGCCGGATTCGTGTCTGCGTTTGAAACAGCGTTTCTCTTCGCGGTCTTCATGGAATCCGCCGCGCTTGACGAATTTGCGTCCGCGTCCTCTGAAATGCTCGCCCTCGTCGGGTTTGGCGAAGGATACGTCGAAGGATTCGCCCTGGCAGGATTCGACGATCTTTTTTGCGTCTTCGGGGGTTGCGTTGACATAGGTGTCGTGCGGGTTGCAGTCGATGCGTCCGAGCTGGAAACTCTTGATTCCGGTGCGGCTGAAAATAAGGTCGAGAATTTCTGGCACGAACACTCCGTCGTCCTTGCCGACGGCGAAATGAACGCGGGAGTTTCCGTCGTTGTCGGGATTGACGTTTTCCTTGCGGGGGTTGAGTTCGGCGTAGCTTTCGGGGAGCAGTTCATCTTTGAATCGCATCCGCAGCATTGCGGCGAGCATTTCCGCGGGGTGATCGCAAAGCGTGAGGAGTTCTTCCGCGAATCCGAGATAGGCGGTGTGCGCATGGTCGTCGATGAGTTTGCGCGCGCGTGTCGCAAAGCGTTCCTTCTTGGCTTCGAGAAGCTGTTCGACGGTCGGGAGCGCGCCCTTGCGGATATCGGCGCGGGTCATGCGGCGGATGCGTCCGAGCTGGCGCATTTCCCCGGGAGTGACAAAGGTGATCGCGGTTCCGCGCTTGCCGGCGCGTCCGGTCCGCCCGATGCGGTGGACATAGGCCTCCACGCTCTGGGGAATGGAGTAGTTGATGACGTGCGTGAGGTCGTTGACGTCGATTCCGCGCGCGGCGACGTCGGTCGCGATGAGCAGGCGGAACTTGCGGGCTTTGAAGTTGTTGATGACGCGCGTGCGCTGCGCCTGCGCGATGTCTCCGTGCAGGGCGTCGACGGCATATCCGCGGGCGGTGAGTGCATCGGTGAGTTCATCGACGTCGCTGCGGGTTTTGCAGAAAACCATGGCGTAAAGGTCGTCTTCCATATCGATGATACGGGAGAGTACTTCGAGTTTGTGTTCGCGGCGGACCTCGTAGTAGATCTGTTCGGTGAGATCGGTGCTGACGGTTTCGGTTTTTGTACGGACGATTTCGTAGTCGGGGCGCATGAACTGTTCCGCGATGGCGAGAATTTCCTCCGGCATGGTTGCGGAGAACATGAGCATGCGCTTTTCGGCTGGCGCCGCGGAGAGAATCCGCTTGATGTCGTCGACGAATCCCATGTCGAGCATTTCGTCGGCTTCGTCGAGAACGGCGAACTGGATTTCATCGAGGATGAGTTTTTCGCGTTCCATGAGGTCGATGATGCGTCCGGGCGTGCCGATGACGATGTCGATTCCCTCATCCAGTTTTTTGAGTTGAACGCCGATGAACTGTCCTCCGTAGAAGGGGGCGATGCGGAGATTGGAGTTCCCCTTCAGGGAATTGAGTTCTTCCGCGATCTGAATGGAGAGTTCCCGGGTCGGGGCGAGAATGAGGGCTTTGGGGTTTCCGTCGCCGCGGCGGATTGTGTCGATGATCGGAATGCCGAACGCCGCTGTTTTGCCTGTTCCGGTCTGAGCCTGCCCGATGACGTCTCTTTCTCCTTTGAGGAGGAGTGGGATCGTTAGTTCCTGAATGGGGGAGGGCTCTTCAAAGCCTTTTTGCCGGAGTGCGTCGAGCACGCCTTCGGAGATGCCGAGGGCGCGGAATTTTTCGAGTTCTGCCATGAAATGGAATCCTTTCTTTCGCCGTAAAATTCAGCTGATGAAAATCTGCGAAAGAGAGAGTCTCTGTCGGAGTCCCGTACGGCACACTTGACGGGACGATGGACGCGCCGCATGCGCATCTGTTCAGCGCGGGCTCTTCGATCCACACAAGTCCGCCGTCCGGCGGCAAAGCCCGACAAGGAGTAATATACACCGGAAACGGAAAAAATCCAGTGGCGGATTGAAAGATGCGCCCGGGAAGCGCGGGAGGCGTTTTGGCAAAGCTCCGGAGTTCTCCGGCGTCATTTGCAAAAAAACGCCGTTTTTTTGCCGAAGGGGGATTGACTTTTCCGTAAAATGTTGTATAATGTAACAAGTGGGCTATCGGTGGGCTATAGCAAAACAAAGGTGAAACATTGGAAGACGAAACGAAAAATCTGCTGACGGAGACGGCGAAAATCCGGTTCTACATCATGAATCTGATTTTCCGGAACGGCAACCAGTCCGTCAAGATCATGTCGACCCGGGCGCTGGCGGAACAGTTTGACGTCGCGCGCGGAACCGTCCGGGCGGCGGTGGAAAAAATGGTGGAGGAAAAATACCTCATCACCCGGCGCGGAATCGGAACGTTCACCAACCCGTCGAAAGCCTTCTGCCGTCTGCAGAAAGTTCCGCCGAAACTGATCGGTATCAAAATGCAGGGAGGGGACCAGTTCTTTCTCGACCCGCCCGCCATGCGGACCCTTGCGGCGCTGCTGGAGGCGTTTTCACGCAGAAACTTCATCGTCCGGTTTCTCAACGGTTCGGCGGAGCGCGGGGAAGATTCCGTCTATGAACTGGAACATGCGTACGTCGACGGCATCGTGGCCTGCAATGTGCCGCATGTGTTTCTGCACGAGGCGGGCGAGCGTCTGCCGACCGCATCCATCAATCTCTCCGGCAAGATTTTTCCGGAGTCCGAACCGTTCGTTCAAATCCGCATCGTCTGGAACCATGCCGTAAAAAAAGTGGCGGAGCTGCTTGGCGGAACGCCATTGTTTGTCTGCAGGGAAGCCGATCTTCCGGCGGCTCTCGCGGAGGCGCTTTCCGGGCTGGAAATGGAAACTGTTTCCGGCAAATTCGAGGAGCTCCGCAATCTTCCGGAGCTGCCGGGCGGGGTGATTCTTGCGCCGGAGCATCTGGCGGATTTTCATCAGCTTCTGCAATCGCGCGGGACAAGCTGGCGGGAATGCAAACCGTTTCTTCTGATACAGCCGTCGGAACCGCTTCCGTTCTGGTGTTTCGCAAGTCCGAGGGATGCCGCGTTCCGCCGTTCCGCCGAGGTGCTGGACGGCCTGCTGAACGGCGGGCTCCGCAAAGAGGATTTTCCGCCGGAAATTCTGGAATATGAACTGACGGAACAAAACCAATAAATGAAAAGGAGGTTTCAGAAAATGAAACAGAACACAAAACGGAAACAGCGGAAACGCCGCGGAAACAGTTTTACGCTTATAGAGCTCCTGGTGGTAATTGCTGTTATTGCAATCCTTGCCGGCATGCTTCTGCCCGCGCTGAATGCGGCAAGAGAGAAGGCGCGCGCGATCAGCTGTCTGAGCAATCAGAAGCAGTATATCATGGCGCTGAACATGTATGCGAACGATTCCGGCGGTTGGCTGATGCCGGGGTACGGGAGCTCCAATTACAGTCTTGGAGACATCAACTATACGTTTGTCAGCTCTTACAATTTCCTGTATCACGGGAATTATCTGAAGAACGGCAAAAGCGCGGTATGCCCGGCGGTGATTGCGCTTGAAGACGGCGTTTTCAACCCGGACAACATCGGCAACACCGCATTCAGAACATTCGGCCTTTTCGACTGGGGAAGAGCGGGACAATGGGGTACCGGCCAGCCTGCGGGAACCAGCAATCCGCTCATGACGTTCTCCCGGGGGATCGGCTATTTCAATCAGCCCGGCTCCGGCGCGTACTGGGCAAAACTTGATACGGCAAAAGCTTCGCCGTCGCAGCGTCTGATGATTGCCGACTGCACAATCACGGACGCCTCCGGAAAACAGAAACCGCGTCCGGCGATGAACAATGTCATCGCCTGGCGTTCCAGCGACAGGGATGAAGGGCTTGTCTCCGCTATGCACCGCAATCCGAATCCGAACGCGGCGTTTCTGGACGGGCACGCCGGAACGCCGTCGTCGCGCGTGATGTACGAGGGCGGCGTGCGCCGTTACCGCAACCACATGAAGCTTGTCATTTCAACTGAATTCAACGCGCCGCAGGGGTGAAATATGAAAACGAAACTGTTTGCTCTCGCATTTCTGTTTGCATCGTCGTTTCTTTTTGGCGCAGACCAGCTCTGCATCAACATTACGGGGATGAGTCCCGGCAGTGTTCTGACTCCTGCCGGGGCAACGGACGGTTTTCAGTTTGGAGTTCCGAACTGGGTGAAGAATCTGCCGGGACAGAAAGACCGCGTTCTTGAACTGCTCGCGCCTGAAGGAAGCGGAACGGAATGGTCCGATTTCGAGTTCAAAGTTCACTCTGCGGAACATACGCGTCTGCATATTGCCCTTTCGTGGTATGCGAAGGACCGCAGCAAAATCCAATATGTCGCGATCCGCAATTTCACGAACCGCAACAACCGTCCGGTCAACTGGCAGTTCGTCGGGACGCCGGTTGCCGCGCCGGAAGCCGGAGCGGTTCTCTGTTCCAACACTCCGAAGACGGGCACCTTCTGCGAGTTCAATATCGGGAAAGGTGAAACTGTTGTGATCCGTGGAAGTTATCGTCTGCTCAAACCGGAGGAGCTCAAAAAATGAAGATGCGGAACCTGTTCGCTCTGTTCTCTCTTTTCTTCGGCATGATGTGCTTTGCCAGACCGGCGCTGAACGTGAACATTGTCGGTGTTTCGCCCGGCTCGACCTTCTCCGTGATTTCCGCGGGGGAAGGACTGACGGCGGAACATCCGCACTGGAACAAAAACGAGTCGCAGAGACAGCGCTGGATCTGGGCGTACTCGCCGGAGATTCCGGACAATCGGTGGCGCAAATTTGAAATCCGCTTCAAGATTGACCGTTCGCAGCCGGTGCACATCTCGTTTGAGCGCCAGAGACTGCTTGCGGACGAAAAATATCCTCTGCTTGAACTCCGCAATCTCAAAGGGACGGGGTTTCAGCTGCAGTCCGGCGCGTGGGAGGCTTCCGCCGAGCTTCCGCGCGCAGTGCCGGAGGACAATGGCGCGATTCTGGTTCCCGCCGGAGTGCAAATTCGCCAGGTCGTCTCAATCTCCCGGAATGATGAGCGCGTTCTCAGCGGCGAATTCCGTTTTACGGATAAATCGAGCGTCCGTCCCGAACTTCCTCCGCTGGTGTTTGAATCCCGCGGCTGGAAACTTTCGGTGGATGCGGACAGCGGGCTCTGGAATTCCCTGAGCAAAGACGGCAAGACCATTTTCTCCGGCGAGTTTTCCCCGTTTGAAATGGAGCTTGGCGATGGCTCCGCGGTTGCCGGAGGCTGCGACACTCGTCTGATTTCCCGCAAGTTCGATGCGGCAGAAGGAACGCTGGCTCTGACGTATCAGGCGGAGGACTGGCTTTTTATCGACAAGCTGACGTTCGGGGACGGCGCCCCGGGGCGTCTGCGCCGCGACTTTTCGTTTCAGTATGCCGGAAATGATCCGGATATGCGCTTCGGCTCGGTGAAGTTTCACTATCCGTTTTCTCCGAAGGGAGAATATCTTTTCCCCGGAACATTTTTCAATTCCCCGGACGGCATCTGGAGCGGACGGCACAATCACAGCGGTGATGGGCAGCCGGTTCACGCGCGCGGCAAACTCGAATCGCTCTATAAAGGAATTAAACTCTGGGCGCCGCACTATGTCGGAGTTCAGCTTGTCAAACTTGAAAACGGTCCTGTCCTGTTCTGGGGACGCAAGGCGGAGCGCGAGGGCGGCAACACTCTGCTGACACGCCGCGGCGGTTTCGCGGAAATCGTTTCGACAGTCTCCTGCGGCGGCTGGGCGGAAAAAGGCAAAATGCAGACACTTGACCCGATTTATGTGGAAATTTCCAAGTCGCAGACGATTGCGGAAGCCCTGCGCCGCGATGTCCCGGAATTTTACCGCGCAACCGGGCAGACCGCACCCGCGGACAGACCGGAGGAGGTTTACGACGCCCGGATTTTCGGCAGTTTCTTTCCCCGTTTCCAGATGGCGTCGCTGGACGCCTTGCGACGCGCGGAAGCGGAGCGTGTCCGCGACATGGGATTCAACGTTTTCTACCTTCCTCCGGTCCAGGTCGGAGGAACGTGCTACTCTCCGTTCAATTTCCGCGTGATGGATTACACGACGGGGACGTTTGAGGATTACCGCGCGCTTGTCAATGCGCTGAACGCAAACGGCGTGGTGCTGATGCAGGACGTCGTGCCGCATGGAGGCGATGCGACCGCGCTCGGGGAACGGCTGTTCAATCTGCACGGACTGACCATGCGCGACCGTGCCGCCGACTTCAATTCTCCTTCGTGGAACCGCAAGATGGCGGATCACATCCGTTTTTATTCGCGGATGGGCGCGAAAGCCTACCGCGTCGACGCGGCGGCGGGCAGCTCCGACTGGAACTGGCGCAGAGCCGGACATGGCGTGCCGCGTTCGTATCATTACCGCTTCCGCAATCAGGCAAATCCGGCGGGCGATCCGCTCCCGCCGGGAGCGTGGGAGCGTTATCTTTCGGAAAACGGCGGAAGCGTGCCGGCTCTCGAATACGACCGCGCCAGCATGGCGGGGCTCGCCGGCTCTCTGCACATGGCGCACAGCATCCGCACCGCCGCGCGGGAGGTCAACGGAGGATGGACCATGCTCGAAACACACGGCTATCCGTACACACGGGAAGGCGACCTCTGCTACGATATCCTCATGCGCAAAATCCCGTATAAGTTCGGCACGATTCCCGCGGATGAAATCGTCCGTGAAACGGCGCGTTATCTGACGGAGTCGCGTCTTGCCGACGTCCCAGGGGCGCTTTATCTGCGCAACATTCTTTCGAACGACGACCGGATCGCGCTCTGTTCGTGCGGCTTCGCGGTATCGCGTCCGATGCACGCCATGCTCTATTTCGCCGAGGGCGTTCCGCTGGCGTATTCGGACGGTATGTACGGCAATTACCGTTTCTTTCAGAAGCTCAATGCGGTGCGTGAACGTTATCCCGCTCTGCGGCACGGCGTTCCCGTGTATCGCGCGGAGGGGAACCTGCTGACCATTGAACGTACACTTCCGGAAGAGAGCGTGCTGGGAATTCTGAATTTCTCCGCGGAACCGCAGGAGTTTGCCGCCCCGCTTCCCGCCCCGCTCCGGAGCGGGGCTCTGATCGACGCCATGACCGGACGCGCGGTCGCGAGCAAAGGCGGGAGCGTCGCGCTGACCGTTCCCCCGTTCGGGACGGTTCTGCTTGCGGCGGGAGAACCGGAAGTTCCGGCTCCTGCGCCGGAAGCGCGGGCGCGGAAGAGGACGGCGTTGAAATTCTCCGGAAACCGCGTGGAAACCGATGCTTATGTGTTTGAGTTCGACCGTGCAACCGGACTTCCGCTTTCGCTTGCCGACCGTTTTGGAAAGCCGCTTTCCGGAAAGTGGCGGCTGCTGACCAACGGAAAAGTCATTCCGGAATCGGTGGAGAAGGCGGTTGTCCGGAACGAAAACGGCGTTGTTGAAATCGCCTCGAAGAGCGGCGGTGCGTCATGGCGTTTTCTCTGCCGTCCGGATCGCGTGGAGGTTTCTCTTTCGCTTCCCGGAGACCGTTCGATGCTGGTTCCGGCGGTAAAACTTGAAGACGCGCAGATCAACGTCGCCGGGGCGCTCTGGGAGGAACATGTTTCTCCCGCATACGCCGCGGCGGAAATCTGGAAAAGCGACTTCTCGCGCGGCGTCTTCCGCCGTCCGAACGATTACGCCCTGCTTGCGGACAGCCGGGAGCTTGGGCTTGACCTGAGCAATCCGTCGCTCCGCCTTTCCTCCGGCCGCGCGTCGCTCGGTTTTGCCGGAACGCCGGGGGATGTTCCGTCGTTCCGTCTGTACCGCCAGTTCTCCGGAACGCCCGGACTGCACCTGCTCTTTTCCGGATCCGGAACCATGACGCTGACGCCGTCCGCGCCGGAGCTGAAGGCAAGCCCTGCGATCGCTCCGTGGAAAATCGGCGAAGTGAGCGTGACCGACCTCGGCAGCGACTACCGGATTGAGAATAAGCACTGCCGGATGACGATCAGCAAAAAAGGCGGCATGGTACGCGAATTCACCGGCAAATCATCCGGAACAAACGTTGCGCGGAATGCGGAAGTCATTCTGCGTGACAGAAAGTCCGGACGCCTCCTGCGTTCCGGCGTCGATTACGAGAGCCGGCTTGTCTGGAAACGGATCGCGGATGGCGTGCGTCTGACCGTGGATTCCGAGCTGCGCGGGGATTACGCGCGGAGCGAGCGGTTCCCGGTTCTCTGCTCGACGGAATTCGTGTTCCGTGATTCCGCGGAAATTTCATTCCGCTATGAAGTTTCCGCCGCGGCGCTCGGCATTCCCCGCGCGGAACTCGGTTTGCGCCTGACCGGAGCGGACGGCAAGGAGAAAATACTGCCGTTCCAGCTTGATGCGCCTTTCCGTCCGAAACAGGTTTGCGGACAGAGCTTTTCGTTTCATCCGGAACAGGGCGTCCGGGAGACCGCGCGTGCAACGAAGCGGTTGACTCCTGAGGAACCGGATGACTTTTCCGCCCTGCTCTGCCGGACGGCTCAGGATGGAGGCGTTCTTTATCAGACTTGCGATTCCCCGGTTCCCGGAACGGGAGTGAATCTGCGCTTTCGCGCTTTCCCGACCGTCCGGAACGGCGAAGCGGTTCTGGAACTCCGTTTTCCAGACCCGAATGTCTGCCGGACCGTTTCCCCAGCCAATCTGACGCGCGGACGCTGGAGACTTTCCGTTGCATACAGCGGTGAGGGAGTGTTTGCGGAACCGGAAAAATTCCGTCAGTCCGCCTGGAACCCGAACTGGAACGACGGGAAAAACGCTCCGGCGAAAGTCGGGGTTGCGCTTGAATATCTGCGCATGGATGGAACGGCGGGCTCGGTTTCGCGTGCGTTTGAGGTTTCCGGAACGGTCCCGCGCACGCTCAAAACGTGGGAGTTCGAGATTCCGGAAGAGGTGGCGTCTCCGGTGGTGCGGATCAATACGAAACTCCGCGAGGAGAGCCGTCTGTTCATCCATGCGGTCAAACTGGAAGAGGTCAAATGAAACATCCGCTCTGTTTTGCCGCGCTCCTGATGTTCTCCGTCTTCGGCGGGGAATATCAGGTTCCGGAGGCGGACGCCGCGCTTGAGCGGGAGCTGGATTACTATTGCACGAACCGTTCCGGTTCCCCAGCGGAATTCCGTGCGGATTACGTCCGCTCGGCATTCGGTCAGATTGTGCGCGGACAGCTTCTGCGCCGGAAAGCCGTGCCTTCCGATGCGGAGGCGCGACGGATTCTGACCGGGCTCCGCGATGAAATCCGCACGGGCTGGACATGGAAGGAGGCGCCGCGCGAAGTCACGATTCCGTATCTTTCCCGTGCGCCGGAGATTGACGGCTGCGTGAATCCGGCGGAGTGGGCGGATGCGCTTGTGTTCCGGGAGGAGTATCTGCGCAGTTCCGTGACCCGCCGAACGCCCGCGGCGGTCTGGCGGATCGGCTATGACCGTGAATATCTCTACTGGAGCGCGGAAATTCCCGATTCCGATGTGCAGGTAAATCGCCGGAAGCCCTACATGGCGGATTCGCTGGAGCTGTTTGTCATGCCTGAAATCCGTCTGAGAACCTATTGCGAAGTTGTGATTCACCCCGGGCCGGGCAGTTACACCCGCTGGTGTACAACCGGACACGGAGGAGTCTATCAGCTTTACGACTGGACGCCGGAAGGTTTTCATTATGCGGTGAAACAGACGGAATCCGGCTGGAGCGCAGAGGCGCGGCTGGCGTTCCGCGAGCTCCCCGGTTATCTGCTCGGCAATCAGCCGGAAGCCGGACAGCAGATCCGTTTCCAGCTGATCCGCACCGACCTCAGCGGGGGGCGCAGGACGTACACAACTCCCGTTCCGTTTCTGTACGACGGGCACAACATCTACGGGTACATCCGCGCGACGCTGGGAAAACAGAACCGCAATTGAGGAAAACTCAGTTTTCGTATTTCAGGATCAGTTCGTTCTCTTTGCAGAGATTGTATTTTTCGCGCGCGACTTTTTCCGCTGCGGCG
>URNE01000010.1 GCA_900549045.1 uncultured bacterium
CCGCAGAGTCCGGACGACTTTCGAAAAATATTATCCGGATTTCAAAATGTTCTACGCGGTCAAGTGCTGCAACAATCCCGCAATCGTGAACATTCTGCGTCAGGAAGGCGCCGGCGCGGACTGCGCAAGCGTCAATGAAATCCTGCTCGCGAAAAGCGTCGGGCTCTCCGGCGAAAACGTCATGTTCAGCGGAAACTTCCTCTCCGACGACGACATCAAACAGGGACTCGAATCCGGAGTGATTTTCAACCTCGACGACGTCTCCATTCTGCCGCGTCTTCTGAAGTTCGGCAGGCCGGAACTGCTTTCTTTCCGCATCAACCCCGGTTACGGCAAGAGCAACGTCGGCGAATTCGTCACCAACGCCGGACCGAACGCCAAGTTCGGCATTCACCCGGACAAGGTCATGGAAGCGTACCGTCTGGCAAAAGAGGCGGGCGTCAAGCGTTTCGGCGCACACATGATGACCGGTTCCTGCATTACCGACGCCGACTATTTCCCGTTTGTCACGGGGCTTCTCATGGACATCATCGGCAAGGTTTCCAAGGAACTCGGAATCAATTTTGAATTCGTCGATCTCGGCGGCGGTCTCGGCATTCCGTACAAGCCGGGCGAACCGGCGCTCGATCTCGACAAGGCGGCGCGTCTCACGGCGGAAATGTTCAGCCGCAAGGCGGAAGAGTACGGCATGAAGAAGCCGCAGCTCAAGCTTGAACCCGCCCGCTACTTCGTCGGAAACGCGGGGTGGCTTGTCGGGCGTGTCCACTCCATCAAGGAGTCCTACCGGAAAATCGTCGGCACCGACATCGGCATGAACACGCTCGCGCGTCCTGCGATGTACGGTTCATATCACCATATATATGTCAACAGGAAAGAGGATCATGCGCGCGCCGTGCTCGGTCTCTGCGGACAGCTCTGCGAAAATACCGATTTCTGGGTCAAAGAGCGCGAACTTCCCGCCGACATCGCCGAGGGCGACCTCGTCGTGGTGGAAAATGCGGGCGCGTACGGTTTCGGCATGAGCTATCAGTACAACGGACGCCTCCGTCCGGCGGAAGTCCTCATCCACGAGGGCAAGGCCGAACTGATCCGCGACCGCGAGACCTTTGAGGACATGGTTCGTCACACGCATGTTCCCGCGCATCTGACGGAATAACTGCTAACTGGAGAAATTACGATGCTTCGGCAAAAACTGGCAAGATTTTTATCAAGCGATATTGGAATCGACCTTGGAACTGCCAACTGTCTGGTCTACCTGAAGGACAGAGGCATCGTATTTTCCGAGCCATCGGTTGTCGCAATCAGCAAACAGACGCATGAAGCGCTCGCTGTCGGCAACGAAGCGAAGAAGATGCTCGGAAGAACTCCGGACAACATCACCGCTCTGCGCCCGATGAAATACGGCGTCATTGCGGACTATGAGACGACCGGGGTCATGCTGCGCCACTTCATCGAAAAGGCGAAAATGATTCTGCCTCCGCGCAGCCGCCTTATCCGTCCCCGCGTTCTGATCGCGGTTCCCTCCGGAATCACCGAAGTGGAAACCCGCGCCGTCAAGGACAGCGCGGAGCGCGCCGGCGCCGGAGACATCTTCCTTATCGAGGAGCCTATGGCGTCCGCAATCGGAGTCGGGCTTCCTGTCTCTGAACCGACTGGAAGCATGATCGTCGATATCGGCGGCGGAACCACGGAAGTCGCCGTAATCTCCCTTGCCGGCATCGTTGAAAAGAAAAGCGTGCGTGTCGGCGGCGACGAGATGGACGCCGCGATCAGCGAGCATCTGAAACGGGTCTACAACCTTATCATCGGACCGCGTACGGCGGAAGAAATCAAAATCAAAATCGGCAGCGTTCATTCGACGGATGACGAGGACCAGGAGATTTTCCTGGAGGTCAAAGGCATCGACCTCGTTTCCCGCATGCCGAAAGCGATCAACATTTCATCTCATGAAATCCGTGCGGCGCTGCAGGTTCCCGTCACCAGCATTGTGGAAGCGGTGCGCGCGACGCTGGAAAAATGCCCGCCGGAACTGGCGTCGGACCTGATCGACCGCGGCATCATGCTTGCGGGCGGCGGTTCGCTCATGCGCGGTCTCGACCGTCTGATTTCCGAGGAAACGGGACTTCCCGTGTTTGTTGCGGACGACCCGCTGAAAGCGGTTGCGAACGGAACGGGCATTGTGCTTCAGGAGATGGACAACATGGCGCGCGCCATGACGCTCGCCAAATAACCGCGCATTCCGTCAGAAGAACGGTGAACCCTCTGAGCGCCGCTTCAAGCCGAAGCGGAATT
The DNA here is from genome assembly GCA_900549045.1 of uncultured bacterium. Lineage (GTDB taxonomy): Bacteria > Verrucomicrobiota > Lentisphaeria > Victivallales > UBA1829 > UBA1829. Next base: position 2,293 of record URNE01000010.1, read on the forward strand.
CAGAGGGTTCTTTGTTTCCGGAGCGTTTACTTTGCGGCAATCCGGTAGAGCATGGTGACTCCGGCTGGATTGAAGACGTTGACCTGGAAACAGAGTTTGCCGCCGCGCTTCTCAGCCGGGACTGCGGCGAACACGGAACCGTCGAGCGCGATTGCCTGCACGGTCCAGCCGCTTGCATCCGGATCAACATTGAGGGTGATTTCGGCGCGTCCGCGGGCCGCGAGCAGGGGGAGCGAGCCGTTGTCCAGAATCAGCCGCGCCTCTTCGTTCTGGAAAACGGTTCCGCTGTTGAGAGCATCGGTGAGATGAAACAGCAGAATGTCGCGGCTCGTTCCGAGCGGTCTGTCATCGAATGCGTGGACGGAGACTGTGGAGAAGTCAAGAGAGCGCCGGACCGTCATGAAACGTCCTTCCGCACTGCCGCCGGGAAAGGTGAACAGTTCGGATTTCGGTGTGACGACGGAGACGCGCGCGGCTTTGCGGTCGAGGCGGATTTCTCCGGTTGCACTGACTGCAGTTCCGGTTTTCTGATAATGCCTGAACTGTTCCGCAAGCGGGTTTGGAAGAGCGCGTTTCCAGGATTCCGGCGGAAGAATTTCCGCGCCCGGAATGTCAGCTCCGAGCGGAGCGGAACCGATTTTCGAGAAGAATCCGAGGTTGCAGAAGTCCGGATCGAAATTGTCACCGCGGACGGGGTTCCGCCATCCTTCGCAGAGAACGGGACCCGGAGCCGCGGCAACGTCGCCGCGGACGAACAGGAAGTACATGATGCGTCCTGTGAGGATTCCCAGCGGTTCATAGATGTGGTCGAATGAACCGGCAGGCGTTTTGCGGAAGACTTTCCGGCTGTGTCCGTAGGCGAAGCGGTAGAGCCCGTCCCAGTCCTGAAGCGCGGCGTAAGCGCCCGTCATGGCGGCGATTTCGCTGCGGAAGCGGTTCGGGTAACAGAACTGCAGTTCTGTGATGATCATGGGCTTCCCGGGAATGCGGGTCATCATGTTCTTCATGACGGAAGGGTTGCCGTCTGCGGTTGCGCTGCGCTGGGTTCCGGCGATCGGGACGTTCCAGTTGTTGCGCGGGTAAGAGGGGTGGTCGTGGTAGATATGCGCATCGACCAGATCCAGTTCTGCGCGGAAGGGCTGGAGATCGAGTGTCGCGTTGTTGTTCAGATTGGTGAGGAACGCTTTGACGCCGAGTTCTTCGCGCAGAAAACGCATCTGTTCGCGTTGAATCCGGAATTGGCGGCCCTTGAGGAATTCATAGAATTCCGGACCGCGCTTTTTTTCGTCTCCGGGAGAGTATTTCCCTTTTGTGCGCAGGTAATCCGCGTAAACTTTTTCGATGAGCGGAAGAAGCTGCGGATGAGCGTTCCAGGTGTGATAGAGCGCCGCTTCGTTGTCGAGATTCAGCGCAAAGAGCGCGGGGTCCTCCGCCATGCTGAGTCCGGTGTAGGGATTCTTCATGGTCAGGAGTTTCCGGGCGTAATCCTTCCAGTTCTGAAGGGCGGTTGCGGAGAACATGGTGAGCGTTTTGCGGATGCTTTCGCTGTTGGAGGAGCGGCATTCGGCAATGTTGTCGCCGGGGCGCACGATGCGGGTGCTGAGAAGGTCTGTGGTAATGTACATTCCGTTTTCGCGCAGTTTTGCCCAGAGATAGTGGAAGCGGTCGAGTTTTTCCGCGCTGAAATCGAGCGTGGCAGGTTTCGTCCAGTCGTAAATGCGGTTTTCGAACTGGTGGAGCCGTGCGGAGTTGAAACCCTCCATTGCGAGGCGTTCAACCATGAAATCGGTTTCTTCGTGCGTGGGAACGGTCAGATCCTGCGCAAGGTTCGTCGAGAGGAAACGGAGACGCTTTGACGGGTCTTTGGCGAGAACGAAGTGTCCGTGTTCATCAATCCTGAGTGCTCCGTCCTTCGCGGGGAAGAAACGGGGAAAGACGGAAAAGTCCATGACGGAACCTTTTTTGAACTGCAGCGGGACATCGACCGGTTTCCAGTTTTTGTTTTCACGGATGACGAAGCGGCGTTCGGCGGTATGCTGGGGACGCAGGTTGCCGAGGGAGATTCCGGCGATCATCCAGACGCTCTCTCCGGGAACGAAGCGGAGCGAGACGAGCGGTTTTTCGGGAATCCGGAAAGCGGAGACGAAGAGTCCAACCTTGCTGCTGCGGTTGTCGCCGGTCCAGCCAATCGCGCCGTTTTCAAACGGAAAGACGGGAGACCACCAGTTGCCGCAGTCGCGTCCGGCAATAACGGGGATTTCTGTTTTCGAACCGTCCTGAAAAGTCAGTTCCACAGCTCCGACGGCTTTCCCGGCTGCGGGAACCCATGCGGAGGCGTGGAGGAGATAGAGATAGCGAGCAGTCTCCGGAGCGGGGAACTTTACGGTTCCGGCGCCGGGAAAACGGCGGAAACGGGAGAGCACAAGACAGGCGCGTCCGCCGTTTGCCTCCGGGTTGATGATTTCAAACGGGATTCCGGCGAAATCGCGCTTCCCGAATTCGGTCATGCAGGAGAGGTCGTTTGCAGGCCCCTGATCGGTCCATCCGCCTTTTCCGTCATCCGCCTGAGTGTCGGCGAATCCCATATTGGCTGCGGAGGCGATGGAAACGGGGTGCGCGGAGAGCGGTTCCCTGCGGATGGTGACATTCATGTCGAAGCGGGATTCCCGGTCGGATTCCGGCACATGAAGAGTGATGCAGTAGAAATTCTCTTTGGTTGAGAAGCGGAGGTCCCGGAGCGAGACGGAAAAATCGCCGCGGAACAGATAGCTTTCCGTTCCCGAAACAATGCGGAACGAGTTGTTTTTGCGGACGGGCGACCACTTCAGGATTGTTTCCTTTTCGCGTTTTCCGGAGAGACGGTACAGCGTATCGCCGACTTCAAGATCCGCCGGCTGGTCCGCCGGGATTTTGATTCCCGCGCTGATGTGTTTCGTTTCGCCGGTTCCGCGGAGAACGGCGGTGTAGGTCCAGGCGTCCTTTCCGTTCTGAACGAGCGAGTATTCCGCTTTTGCGCCGCGTCCGCCGGGGAATCGGCATTCGCCGGAGAGCGTGGTTGCATTTCCGTTTTTTTGAGGTTCTGCATGGATGGCGATCATTTTCCATGCGGGATTGTGCCACCATTCGAGTTTGAGTGTTTTTCCGATGCTCAGAGGACCGCGCGGGAGAATGGAAACTGCGCTTTCGGCGGCGCAAAGTCCCGCCGCGGTGAAGAGAAGAAGGAAGAAATGTTTCATTGCGGCTCCTTACATGGAAGTGATTGTACCGGTCAGACGGTTGTAATAATTTTGAAATCCGGAACGGGTTTTGAGTTCGTAAAGCGCCCTGGCGTCAACGTGTCCGTCGAAGAAAAGCGCGTTTGCGCGTCCGCGGTGAACCGGGTCGACGGCGGTGTCGTTGGCGAAACGGTAATAGGGCTTTTTGTCGCTGGCGTGGAAGGAGTCCGCGAGGATGGCAATGTCGCTGTTTCTTCCTTTGGAGGAGGGGAGATAGGGACCTCCTGTGTTGAGTGCGGGGATGCGTTTGATGTTCGGATATGCGGTTTCGTTCCACCACCCGGTCGCGAGGGCGGGATTGAAGGCATAAATGTAGCTGAGATAGAACCATGCGTTGCTCATGGTGAAGCTGTCTGCCGAGGGACAGAGCAGCGGGCGTGTGTTCTGCGGTGTGAGTTCGTTCCAGAGATACGGGAGTCCGGCGGAGGCGCGGAGCTTTTCGCTCCAGCGGCTCTTGTCGTTGACTGCGGGATAGTAGCCGTCGCAGGAATCCGCATACTGCATGAAGTAGAGTCCCTGCTGTTTCAGATTGTTGACGCAGGAGATTGCGCGTCCCTTGTCCCTGGCTGCGTTGAGTGCGGGGAGGAGCATTCCGGCGAGGATTGCGATCACGGCAATTACCACAAGGAGCTCTATGAGGGTGAATTTGTGAAATTTGCCCTTGAGAGGCGAGACGGAGTGTGCGTTTGATTTTGTTTTCATCGTTGCGGACCTTTTGTTCAGGGTTCTTTTTTCAGCATGGGAAACGGACTTGCATTTCCTCTGCTCCGTGCTATAATTATAGCAATAAACAGCGAAAAAGTCAATAGGTGTCAATCACAAAAACATGAGGAAAAACATGGAAAACCATGAGGAAACATGCATCTTTTCCGCGGGACATCATCAGATGCGCTATACCGGCAACGACCGCTATCTGTTCAAGCGCCGCGAATACTGGCCGACTTCTGCGGATGCGGCGTTTCCGCTCTGCCCGTTCTGCATGGAGGAGGAAGTCTGGACGGGACGTTACTGGTATGCGGAGAATTTCACGCGTTTTCTGCTGATTGTCATCGTGCTGGAAGGCGATATTCTGTTTCGCTTCGGGAGGAAATCCGTGCGCGTTGCGGCGGGACAGGTCATGGTCATTCCGAAAAACACCGCGTATTCGTTTGAAAACGGCTGTTCGCCGACGTCGCGCAAGTTTGTTCTGGAAGTCGTCGGACGCAACCTTGAATCGGATTGTGAAACATTCGGTCTGAACCGGGTTCTCCTCATTTCGACTCCGGAGTGCGGACGGCTAGCGGAAGAGATTGCCGGAATCGGTGACTGTCTGCATGATTGGACGCCGGAGCTCATTCCGGCGCTGATCGGCCGCACGTGCGGTTTTCTCGCAAGGCTTTCGCAGCTTGTTCCCGGGCGTCGGCACCGCGACAACCTGCTTCTCCGTGCGCAGATGCTGCTGGAGAGCGATTTTGAAACAAAATTCACGCTGAAAACGCTTGCGGAAAAACTCAATTGCCGCGAGGACCGCATCAACAAAATCTTCAAGGAAAAGCTCGGAGTGACGCCGATGCAGTACCGGATCGGAAAGAAAATGGAACTGGCGAAACGCCTGCTGGTTTCCACGACGCAGACGGTCAAGGAGATTTCCTTCCAGCTCGGCTATTGCGATCAGTTCTATTTTTCTTCGGAATTCCGCCGCGTCACCGGGATGAGCCCGAGGGAAACGCGGCGGGGAAAAATGCCGCTCTGAAAATCAGCGCAGCTTCAATGTCTTGATTTCAAACGGCTTGAATTCCAGCTCAAATTCAGTCCCGGTTCCGAACATCCGCTCCTCCGTCCATTCGAGAAGATCGGTTTCGGCGAGGGTGACGGAACGGCGGAATCTCAGCTTCGCTTTTGCGCTCAACCCCTTTGTTTCGACCAGACGGAGCACATGCGCGTTCTCTTTTTCCGCTTTTTTGACAACTTCGAGCGAGACGGAATCCGAATCCGCGGTGCAGAGCGGTTCCGCGCCGCGGGAAACGCCATCGAACACGCGCGGCGGACGGTTCAGCAGAGCCGCTTCGCGCATCACATCGGAGTGAATCAGGTCGCCTTTGTGCGGATGGAGCGAATAGACGAACTCATGATGTCCGAGGTCGGCGGTCGGGTCGGGGTTCTTCGGAGAGCGCAGAAGCGCAAGGTCGATAACGCTGTTTTTGACTTTGAATCCGTATTTGCAGTCGTTCAGCAGAGCGACGCCGTGCGCGGCGTCGGAAACATCAGCGTAGCGTTGCCCGGAAACTTCGAACTGCGCCATGTCCCAGCTGGTGTTTTCATGCATCGTGCGGAAAATATAACCGTACGGGATGTCGAATGCGGCGCGGTCGGCGAAAACGTTGACGGGGAACGAAACGCGCAGCATTTTGCGGGACTCGTTCCAGTCGACTTCGGTCCGGAAGTCCAGACGTGTTCCCTCGGTTTCCAGAACAACGGTCTGACGGATGGTCGATTCGGAAATTTTCAGTTCAAATTCGAGTGCGGAGCGGAGCGGTCCCGCGAGCACTTTGCGGGCACGGACGCTCTGCGGACGGAGTGGCGCCTGATGCGGATAATACGGGTCGATGTCCCATGCTTCATATGTGAGCGCGCGGTCCACGTAAAGCGCGAACTCGTTGCCGTATGCGCCCGGAGCCAGAACGGAGCGTCCGGAGTCTTTTTCCACGGCCTCGATGAGAGTGGCGTCGGGCGCGAAGACGTAGCGGATGCGGCTGTTTTCAAGGACGAGTTCGCCGGAGTCGGCGTCCGCCGGGACGCTGCATCGTTTTCCGCGCTTGAGCACGGAAAACGCGAGTTTCGGAATTTGGACGCGGACAACGGTCCGTCCGTTTTCCTGCTGAACTGGAAGTTCGCATCCGGATTCATCGCATGCGCCGTATCCGTTCCAGCTTTCCGGAAGTTCGACGAGCGTCGAGACGTCGTACGGGAGCGAGTTGAGCAGAAGCGCGGAGCCGTCTTTTGCGGGGAAGAGCTCCGCCGCGGCGTGCTCTTGGAGTGTTGCGCAGAGATCGAGAATTTCGCGGTGCTGCGCTTCGGCGGTGCGGTAGATTTCGGCGATGGAGGAGCCGGGGATGATGTCATGAAACTGATTGAGCAGGAGCGTTTTCCATGCGCGGTCGAGTTCTGCCGCGGGGTATTGAGTATACGGAAGCATCGAGCAGAGGAATTCGGTTTCGGCGAGAGCCTGTTCGCATTTCCGGTTTCCGCGTTTTGTGCGGGCCTGTGCGGTGAGCGTGCCGCGGTGCAGCTCCAGATAGAGCTCGCCGTTCCAGGACGGGAGTTCCGAGCGGTGCGTTTCGAGAAGTTCAAAGAAGCGGTCGGCGCGGTCGAATTTGAAATGCGGAACGCCTTCGAGATTCTCCATGCGTTTTCCGCGTTCGATGAGTTCCGCATACGGTCCGCCGCCACCGTCGCCGACGCCGAAGAGGGCGAGAAAGTCGAAGACGCGGTCGCCTTCGCTGCAGTTGTTCTGCGCGCGGATCATTCTCTCGGGCTGAAGCATGGAGCCGTAGGTGTTTTCGGGCGGGAAATGGGAGAGCACGGAGGAGCCGTCGATTCCATGCCAGAGGAAGCTCTGGTACGGGAAACGGTTGAACTGGTTCCATGCGATTTTTGTGGAGAGGAAGCAGTCGCATCCGGCTTTCCGGAGAATCTGCGGGAGCGAGGCGGAGTAGCCGAAGGCGTCGGGCAGCCAGAGATTGCCGACGTCGACGCCGAATTCATCGCGGAAGAAATTCTTGCCGTGGAGGAACTGGCGCACGATGGATTCTCCGCTGGAGAGCACGCAGTCCGCTTCGACCCACATTCCGCCCTGGATTTCCCAGCGTCCGGCGGCGACGGCCTTGCGGATTTTTTCGTAGAGACTGGGGTAGTTTTCCTTGATGAACGCATAGTGCTGAGCCGCGGAGGCTCCGAAAATGTATTCCGGGTATTCGTCGATCAGCATGAGCTGCGAACTGAAGGAGCGTGCGCATTTGCGGATGGTTTCGCGTACGGGCCAGAGCCAGCCGGTGTCGATGTGCGCATGTCCGACTCCGTGTGCGGTCATGACCGCGCCGGAGGGAGGGAGATCGAGAAACTCTTTGAGAATTCCGCGTGCGGCTCCGGAATTCGCGGGAGCCTCGTTCCAGACGTCGGCGGCGCGCCCGAGGACTCCGAGGAGACGGCGGATGCGCCAGTCTCCTTCGGGCAGAGCCTTGAGAAGCGAGAGGAGAACCTGGAGATCAAGCTGGAGGTTCCACGCTTCACGGTTGAAGACTGCGAGATCGCACGCGCCGAGCAGTCCGGTGAAAGCGTGCCGCGGATGTTCGGTTTCGCGGAAGAAACTGAGCGGATTGACGAGTCCGAAGAGATCGTTTGCCGCGCCTTCGATCCAGAATTCGAGTTTGTCGCCGGCCTTGTGAGAGCCGTTGATGCGGAAAGCGGTTTTGCGGTAATTGGGGCTGAAGACGCTTCCTCCGGTGAGCCCGCAGACAGGGATTCCGTCGTTTCCGAAGATCATGGATTCTCCGCCCGGATCGAAGATGAGCGCGAGTTCGAGACCTTCGAATTCCTGCGGAACGGTTCCCGTGATATGAAACCATGCGCTGGAGCAGTTCTGTCCCCACCGTCCGCCCGGTTCGAGTCTGGAATATTGAAGTCCGAGCCGTTTTTCAAACGGCACGGGCTGTTCGGATGGCGCGAACATGCAATTGAGACTGAGCGCGTTTGAATACACGCAGGCCTTTACCCGCTCGTAAAAGACGTCTGCGCGCTGTTTATGGAAATTGATCTCTTCGGCGAACATTGGAAAATCCTTGTGAAGTTTAGTATGGTTCAATCCGGAGGACTGTTCCGGGGGCGGAAACATCTCCGGGTTCTCGTATCGTGATTTTTTGAATGAGTTCGCGTGTGACGAGCAGCGTCCCGTTCACGACGGGGCATTCTTCGGAGAGATCGAATGCGGAGTCTTCCGCGAGATCCTGTCCGGTGACGCGAACCCGGGATGCGGAAACGGGAAGTTCCAGCCGTTCGGGCGTTCCGAAAATTCCGATTGTCCGGTTGCTGCAGTCAAGAGGGAGGCGCAGCGAGCATTCCGGCTGGTAAAAACCCCGTCCGGCCTGTACGCGTTCAGCGACGGCGACCGAGACTGCGCCGTTGGGATTCAAGGCGGCGGTGATGAACGGGAGGTCTTCCTCCGGATTCAGCGGCTGCACTTCCGGCAGCGGCATGTTTCTGGCGATTCCCCACGGCGCGCTCTGGCGGGAGAGACGGCCGATCAGATTCTGATCCCAGGTGTCTTTTTCAGAATATTTCCAAGTGTCGGTGAGAATGCGCGAAGCCGTGCGGATTTGTTCTTCTCCGCTTCTGAACGCGGGGGCGATCCTCTGCCAGCGGAGCGCGCGGCCGACTTCCCGGCAGCGGCTGGCTTCCCCGGTTATGGAGGGCTTGTTGTGCGGCGAGCGCATGACGCCGAACGGGCATCCCGCGGAGGCGCCCATGTAAACCATGTCTTCCACGTTCAGCCATCCGGTTCCGGCGGTCATGAGATAAAATGCGAGACGGTCCATCGCCGCGGCGTTTTTGAGCGGACCGGAGAGGTCGTAGAACCGGGTCATTCCGCTGAATTGCTGAACTTTGAATGCGGCGCGCGGGATGTTGCCGCCCATGTCGACAAAGCGTCCGGAGCCATCCCATCCGTGCTGACAGCGGAGCGCATTGACGCAGGGGCTGCCGACACAATGTTCCAGCAGGAGATCCGGCGCGAATTCTTTTGCGAGTTCCGTAAGGAGACGGCGGAAATCAAGGTCGCCGCCATGAATTCCCCAGTCGACTTTCCAAAGTCCGATCTCCGCTTCCGCCGCCCATTTGAGACGCTCTGTCCAGTAGGCTCTCTGCTGTTCGGGGGTGAACGTCTTCTGCCAGCTTTCGCCTTGGGCCTGTGCGGCGATCCAGAGACCGAGTCCGCGCCATCCCCGCCTCTGCAAAGCCCGGTTGATTTGTTTCAGGCGCTGCGGCGCTGTTCCCTGAAAGCCCGGAAAGCGGGCCTGGTCCGGAATGCCGGAACCGAAACGCGAAAGATGTTTGTCCGGATGCGTATCGTACGGAACATCCCAGCCGTCGTCGAGAACGAAGAAGAGATCGGAACGGCATTCGGGGAAGTAATCCGCCCAGCCGCCCTCGCGGAAGAGACACTCCTCGTTCAGATTGTCTCTTCCGAGTTTTGCTCCCTGATCGCCGAAAAAACGGGCGGCTTCGTGTTTTTGCTCGACGCTGTTTTGTCTGCCCCAGGTGCACCAGTAGTTCGGTGATTTCCCCGGAACCGGCGGGACAATGGATGTGCGGATCTTTTTCATGGCGGATTGTTTTTCCCGAATGTTGTGTTACTTCGCCGGAGCGGCTTTTACCGTAAAGCTAAGCTCATAGCTTTTCCCGGCTTCGACGGGGAGATTGAAGAAAAGACGGTTGTCGTGGTTCACCTTGACCGCCGGGGTCTTCTCTTTGCCGCCGTCAGGAATATACAGGACTTTGGAACCGGGATCAAGCGCGAATTTCTTCGGGATGACTTTTCCGTACGGTCCGGTGTAAGTCTGCTTGAAATCCCCGTTCGCTATCAGCTTTCCGTTTACGGTGATGCTGTCGACAAGGAGCCAGCCTCTTTCCGCCTCCTCTTTCGCCCACTGTCCGCAGATGGAGACGCGGAGTTTGCCCGCTTTTTCCGGAGTGAAGGAGAACGAGAAATCCTCCCATTCGGATTCGGAGAGCGGATCGTTCATGGAGGCGGAGAGCGTGTATTTCCGGTTTTCCGCATTTTTGATCCAGTTCATCGGCGACACCACCATGCAGTCGCTGTACGGTTTCGTGAGAGCGATCTGCTGATCAGTGGCGTTGATGTCGACGCGCAGGAAGGAGTTTGCCGCCTGGGCGGCGATTGCGGCGAGGGCTGCAAGGGCGAGGGTGATGAGTTTTTTCATGATGTGAAATCCTTTCGTTTGGTTTGATTACATCGGGTTGAGAAATTCATCGACAAGCGTGCTGAGAGAACCTTGGTAGGATGTGACGATTGCTCCGGAGCCGACTGCACGGACGCTGCCGTCGACGGTTGCGATATTGGCGTTCCTGGAATGGCGCAGGTGCATTTTCGTCCCGGAGTTTGCCGCGAACGTCACGAATTGAGTCTTCCAGTCCTGGCGGACGGAGTCGGCAAACAGGATGACGCCGCTGGGACCGCCCTGCGGTTCCCAGGAGTGTGATGCGCTTTTTCCGATCTGGTTCAGCCGGACAAAGCGGTTGCTGTCCCATGCGCCTCCGCCGAGGTAGTTGTTCATGCCGAAGGTGGTGTAGTGCTGATGGAATCCGGTTGCTCCGGCCCGTTGGGTTGCGTAGGCCGGACAGCTGTATTTGAGATAATCGGAAGCCTTCCATGAGCCGCTCTCTTTTTTCCCTTCCGCGAACAGCAGGAGGCGTCTTGACCAGAGCATGTTGGAGTCGATGTCATCGAGGTTCGTACCGCCTCCGGCATCCGGATGCTTGTCGTTTTTGTAATGCGCATACGGAGGGGGAAGGTAGTCGTCGAAGTTGTTCGCATACATGTGCATAAGCGATGCGCTCTGTTTCAGGTTTGAGAGGCATTGTGCGGCGAAAGCCTTTTTCCGTGCGGCTCCGAGAGCGGGCAGCAGCATCCCCGCAAGGATGGCGATGATCGCAATCGTTACGAGGAGTTCTATAAGGGTGAAATTTCTGAACTCCCTTCCGGAAACGAGGGCTTTGCGGGTGCGTTTGACATTCATTTTCATCCGTTGATTCCTTTCATTTTTTATCTTTTGCAATTGTTTTCTGACGGTATGCGTGAACCAGGGTCCCTTCCGCATAACATTCGAGGTTGTGTCCGTCGTAAAGAAGCGGGAACGGCGAGGAGTACTTGCCGTTCTTGACGAGAACCGGCATGAACCGGATCTTTTCTCCCGGTTTCGGCCGGTTTCCGAGCTGATAATTCGGCATCAGGCGGAACGGAACGGCAATTTCCACGCTGTAGCCGTTCGCATTCATTTTCGCCGCGATCTGCACGCCGTCCGGCGTGTAATTGTTGAGATAACTGTTTGCGCCTTCCGCATTGCTGCGGTTGACGAACCAGTAGTTCGCTCCGTCGGGGAGAACGATGAATTCCCAGTAAATCCCGATGTCGCGCGATGTCATGAGGAACAGTTCGGCACAGCAGGCTTTCCACGGGACGGTTGCGGTAGACCAGTCCAGATGGTTCATGACCATGCTGCTGTCGAGAAATTCCCCGGCGGCGTAGAAATACCGGTTGTCCCACGCAAAACGCCATTTTTGCTCGGAGTTTGCGGCGGGACGGGCGGCGTTTTTATGGTAATGCGAGTCGAACATGACCGCGTCATCCCATTCCCCCGGCGCGAGCGTGCCGTCGATGACCGGTTTGACCGTGAGCTTCGGAATGCGCACGGAGGGGCCGGCGGAATAGGGCCAGCGGACTCCGATATTCAGCCGTTCTTCGGTCCCTTTGAGTTTTTCTTCAGCTTCTCCAACCTGCTCCGGAGTTGCGGCAATCTCTTTGCGGAGAATAAGCCAGTCGCGGAAAAGTTTCTTTCCCGGCAGTTCGCGTTGAACGGCGTAATATCCGGGGTCTCCGGGCATCAGCGCGTTTTTGAGCGCAAGCACCCGCTGCTGAAGCGGAGAGTCGGCAAGCTCTCCGCCAGTCAGCGCAAAGGCGATCAGAAGCAGGGCGAGAATTTTCATTTGAGCTCCTTCGTGTACACTCCGCTCGCTCCGGTGATCAGGAAAAGACGTTTGCGGTCAAGAATGGTCCGCATGGAGTGCCCTCCGGGAAGGCTCATGGCGTCTTCAATCACTTCAAACGTTTTTCCTCCGTCGCGTGAGACGCGGAGTTTTCCGGTGCAGCCGAGTGCGACCCAGCCGGGATTGTGTTCGTCGAAGGAGATGGATTCGATTGTTTCCGGAACAGTGGTGAGGCGGCGGAAGGTTTTTCCTCCGTCGAAGGATTCCGCGTATTCATTCGCGGCGCATCCGGCGAGATAGTGTCCGGGAACGAACGGATCCGCGGCGATGACGGGGAGCGCCCAGGAGGTGTAGCGCAGATTGGACGCTTTCCAGATCCCCTTCTCCCTGTCCGCAAGATAGTAGAGCTGTTTCGTCTTGCGGTTGAAGGTGACGGCGGAACCGTCGGGTCCGACTGCGATCTGCGGGTTCGCGGCTTTGTTGTCCCATTCGCCCGAAGCGTAGGACATGTCGGCGGGGAGTCCGGCGCTGAACCAGACCCAGGTGTCTCCCATATCGGTTGATTTGTAGACGCCGCCTTTGCCGGGTTCGACAGGCCCTGAGACGCATGCGAAGATTTCCTCCTTTTTCGGATTTGCCGCGAGCGTGTAGACGGCGCATTTGCCGTATTCGAGTTTCGGCAGCCCTTTCAGCGCGGGACGCGCCCAGGTTTTCATGCCGTCTTTTGAACGCAGAATCGTGGTTGAACCCTGTTTCCCTCCGCAGATGAACGCGACGCCTTTGCTGATGCGTGAGAATGCGATGGAGCAGACGCCGCCGAGGATCCCGCTGTAATGCGAGGGATCGTGTTCAAAAGATTTTCCGCCGTTGCGGGATGTGAAGAACACCACGTCGGCAACGCCGTAGATGAGATTGTTCCCGTCGAACGGATCGGCGGCTACGGTGAATGAGATGAGCTGGCAGATGTTGCGGATTGCGGTCTGCCATTTTTTTCCCGCATCGAAAGTTTCCCAGATGGCGAACCAGTCGGTCATGATCCAGTGTTTTTCATCGCGCGGATCGATGTTGATGGAGGCCGCCGCTCTGCCGAACCACTGTGCGGTGCGGAGCTGTCCGCCCGTTTCGTATTCGCGGTTGATGCGCCGGCGGATGATTACGCGTTTCCATTCGGGATCGCCGATGTTTCTGCGGTAAACCGTTCCGGCGGTGTCGACGGCGAGGAAGAAATCGGAACCTGCGCCGATCGCCTGGAAGCGTCCGTTTGTGATGTACTCTTTTCCGGCTTCAGGCAACCCCTCGGAATAGGGTTTCCAGGTTGCTCCGGCGTCTTCGCTGATGCGCAGTTCGGTCATGTCGAAGATTCCGAGAAGCGGATTGCCTTTTGCGCGTGCCTGCTTGATTTCCTCCGGCGCGGTTTCCTGAAGTCTTTTCCAGGTCTTGCCGTTGTCGTCGCTGCGGTAGAATCCCGTTTGACGGGGCTTGCGGTCGGCGGAGCGTTCCGGAGCAACCGCGGGGGCGCAGGCGTAAATGCGTCCGGGTACGGCGAGGTCGTAGCGGATATCGGTGAAGAAATGATCCTTGAGCCCGGCGTTTTCCCATTTTTCCCCGTTTTCGGTTCCCCGGAAAATGCCGTCGCTGTCGGGCGCAGTGATCAGTTCATCCGGGTTGAACGGGTTGCGGTCAAGGAGGATTCCCGTCCAGCGCCGGTAACCGTTTCCGTAAAAATGAAGGTCCTTCACAACCGCGCGGACGGATTTTCCTCCATCGCGGCTGACGTAAATGTTTCCTTTGAGGTTCCAGCTGTTCCCCGCGACGTAGACGATGCTGTCCGGGTTGCGCGGGTCGATGGAAAGCGAGCGCGGATTCATGCCGCGGTAGCGTTCGTTGATGGAATAGACCTGGTGAAGCGGACGCCAGCTGTTTCCCGCATCGTCGCTGCGGTAGGGACCGCAGACGTCGACATAGGTGTACCATACGTTCGGGCTGGATTTGGAAATCTCGACGTTCTGGACATATCCTCCGCCCCAGATCGGAAACTGCTTCCATTGCGTCTCTTCCGCGAATCCTCCGAGGACTCCGCTGAGAAGTGCGCAAACCAGCATGCTTTTTCCGGCTGAATTCATTGTTTTTCTCCTTGGTTTGTTTTTCTCTCTGGTTTAAATTATACTGCATGTTTCCGGAAAAGACAATA
>URNE01000011.1 GCA_900549045.1 uncultured bacterium
GGTTTTGTGGTATAATAAAAGGCAGGTACGGAAAATGTAAACCAGAAACAGAAAGGATTTCTCCTATGGAAAAAAGAAAAACTCTTTCCGTATTTCGTTCTGTCCGGAAAAGCGGAATGAAACATCATTTCACCCTCATAGAACTCCTTGTAACGATTGCGATTATCGCGATCCTCGCCGGAATGCTGCTGCCGGCGCTGAACTCGGCGCGGGAAAAGGCAAGAGCGGTTTCATGTTCCGGAAATCTCAAGAGCTTCGCGCTCGGAACAATCACCTATGCAGGCGACTGCGACGACTACACGATGATGAACGACGGTGTCGCCGATGCGGACGGGTTCAAACGGCTTTGGACCAGCAACGAGCATTACCGCAAAATCATGAACCAGAAAGGCTCCAAACGCTACTACTGGACGCGCGGTCTGCTCTGTCCGAGTTCCGGAGCTCCCGCCGGATGGCTGGAGGCGAACTCGGATGCCGGAACCGCTTCCATTGCAAAATCCTATGCCATGAACGGATTCGGCGGTGACTGGGCGGGCAAGGATTTCTACCACAACAACACCTACAGACTCACGGAGATCTGCGAGCCATCCCGGGCATACATGTTCCTCGACGGCAAAGTTGAAATCGCATCAGGGCTGGCTGACCCTTTCGGCCCGAATGGATACTTCACCCTCGGCGGCGAGACGACGACCGCTCTGATGAGTCCGGCGCCGCGGCACAGCATGCGTTACAACGTCGCTCACTGGGATGGACACGTTTCCACCAAAGAAGCTTCTCTTGCTGCCTCCTTCAATGAATCCATTTACCGCGTTCGCAAAATCATCAAAGCTGCCGGATGGGAAGCCAAACCGTAATAAAACAAGGAAAATGCCATGAACGGAAAAATCTTCACCCTCGCGCTTCTGCCGCTTTTCGCGGCGGGGGCAAATCCGATTCAGAATTCGAGTTTCGAACTCGGACTGACCGGAGTCGGAACCATCAACTATCATAAAAAAGCCGGTGCGGAAAATTGGAAGCCGCTGACAGCGGAAATCGACTCCACGACCGCCGCGCACGGAAAGAGCTCTCTCAAACTCACCATGCCGATTCCGAAAATGGAGTGCGAATTCTCGCTTCCGGAAATCGCACTGCCGAAAGCCGGAAAATATACGCTCTCCATGTACTTGAAAGCAGACCGTCCGGGAAAAGTCCGCCTCCAGCTCTATTACGTCGAATCGGACGGAGTCAAGTGGGACATCAAACTCAAGTACGTAAATGTTACAACCGGCTGGAACCGCTACTCCGCAACCTGGTATTTTAACGGCAAGGGCCCCGTCGCCATTCCGAATCTTATTCTCGATGACAACCCCATGACACTCTGGGTCGACGGCGTTCAGCTGGATGAGGGCGACACGGCAAAGCCGTACGCTCCCGCCGCCGGAGTCGAGGCCGCCGTTTCTCTGGAGGGTGACCGCGACTGGATTTATGCCGGAAAGCATATGCTCCGAATTCATGCGGCAAACTATACGGATTCCGCGAAGACCGTGGACGTGAAGCTGAACGAGTCGGAGGCGGATACCGCATTCCGCCGGAATCTTGCTCCGCTGAAAGTTGAACTCGCTCCGCATTCGGCGAAAACGGTTCCCGTGGATTACAATTTCAATCATTACGGTATCTCCGTTTTCAGCGGAACGGTTACTGACGGCAAATTCAATCCCGCCGCATTCGGCGTGTTCGCGAAACTGCCGGACATCAAGCTGGACCCGGAGAAAGATTTCATGGTCGGCGAAAACGAGCCGCCATATACGCGCCGTCACCGCAAGGAACGTTTCGCCGCGGCGACCATTTTTCAGGATACGCCCGAGAAACGGTGGGAGCTTCTCCGCGCCTCCGGAATGCGGATGTGCCGCTACTGGCTCCGCTGGATGCGGTTCGAACCGGAAGAAGGGAAAATTTCAAATTTCCCGCATGACGACGATATCGCCATCATGAAGCGCGTGGGTATTGAACCGGTAGTCCTGCTCGGCGATTCCTCCATCTCCACAAAAAAGGGACACGAGAATGAAAACTGGTTCATCATCAAGCGCAGCCGTCAGGGGAAACGGACGTTTCTGAGTTCAGGTTCGGTCCGCAATTTCACCCGGATGGAGGACTGGAAGAAGCATATCCGCGACGTCGTTTCCCGGTATAAAGGAACGGTGCGCTACTTTGAAATCATGAACGAGCCGAATCTTTTCTTTGATCCGGCGGAGTATGTGCCGTACCTGAAAGCCGCGTACGAAACGGCGAAGGCTGTGAATCCGGACTGCGTGATTATCGGAATCTGCGCGACAGGTGATTTCTCCGGAAATCTCGGCGGATTCATTGATGAGTGCGGCAAGCTCGGTGCGTTCAAGTACTGCGACGCCGTCTCGTTTCATCCCTATTCAGCCCAGCTGGACAGCGATGCGGTCCCCGCGCAGCAGCAGATTCAGCAGGTGAAGGCGATTCTGAAAAAGTACGGCGCGGAAAAACTGCCGCTTTGGAACTCGGAGCTCTATTACATTCATTCTCTGAAAGAGAACACGAAAATCATGCAGGACCGTTCTCCGGTGCGCTATCTGCTGGACGGAGCCGTTTCCGCCGAAAACGCTTTGCGCCGCTATCTGATCGACCAGTCGAACGGACTGGCGCACACGCTGACTCTGAGCGCCGGACAGTTCCAGAATCATTTCTACCAGCCGCGCCTGAACGTTTCGGGTTCGTGGAAGTATCACCGTGCGATTCCGGCTCCGCACATGATCGCGGGGAATGCGTTCTTCCGCTTCACCGCGGGAAAGAAATGTCTCGGTCCGTGGGTTCCGCTTGCGGGATGCAACGGCGCAATCTATGAAAACGCCGACGGTTCGCAGACCGCCGCAGTCTGGGCGGTGGATGAAGATACGCACTTCCTCTTTGCCGCCCAAGCTGGCGTGAAGGCGTTCGATATCTTCGGCAATGAAATCGCGGCGAAGGGAACGCTGACCGCGAAGCCTGTCTGGTTCGTCGGAAACGATTTGAAGAAGAATCTCACGGTTGCGCCCGATGAAATTTTTGCGGTTCGCGGAATCCGCGCAATCGGCGGAGATAAAACGGTGATCGCGATTGATGTTCTGAACCGCAGCTTGGAAACGCAGACCGTGCAGGTCAAGGCGCGCGGAGTGGCGGGCAAGCAGTCCGCCGTCATTTCCGCCGGAGCGTCGCATACCTTCCTGTTCCCGGTGACGGAGTTCAAAAAGGAATACACGGTCATTCTTTCGAACGGAAAGAAAATGCAGCGCGTGACGCGTCCGGTTATTCCCGTCCGCAAATCCGTGAAGAGCGGCGCGGTGCAGACGACGCCCTACGGATCCTTCCGCGTCACCGCGCTCGCCGAGGGACTGGAGTTCAAAATCAGCGTCAAGGACGACAAGCGCGGCGACTACGAGGCGAAAACTCCCTGGGAGGGCGACGGCGTGGAGCTCTTCATTGATTCCCGTCCGTTCTCCGGACTCGACAAGGGAATTTACAACGACCATGTTTTCCGGGTGTTCGCGAATCCCGCGACGAAATCGCACAAGGCCTCGCTGAGCACGAGCGCGAATCTGGATTCCTCCGCGATCCGCTGGGAGATCAAAGAAAAGGGCGCAGATTATGAGGCTGTCATGCTCATTCCGTGGAAGAGCCTCAAAATGAACGCCCCGGCAACCCTCGCGTTCGACATCGCCGTCAATGATTCGGACGAAAACAAACGCATCTCCTCCATTCCGTGGAGCGGCGACGGCGACAACTACAGAAACCGTTTCAACTTCGGAACTTTAACACTCAAATAAAAGGATACAGCAAATGAAAAAGCAGGCACTGATTCTTCTCGCCGGACTTCTCGCGGGAACCGTATGCGCGGAAACGAACTGGAAGGCATGGGCCCGTCCCGCCGGAAGCACGGCGGAAGGCGACAAAGTCACCTTCACCGCACCCGCGGGAAAACGGACGGAGTTCATAACGCGTGTCAATCTGGAGAAGGAGCATTTCTACCGGATTTCATTCGAGCTTGATTTTTCCGGAGCCGCGCCGGAATCATACAAGTACGGACTCAACAAGATCGAGGAGCTTCCGTACTCTTTTGTCGAGATGAAGAACGCCAGGGGCAAAACCGCTCCGGTCATCTACACCTACGCCGGAGAGGACATGGAGACCTACTTCCGCGTCTACTTTGTGGCGAACGCGGAAGTGAAAGGCGTTTTAGCAAATCCGAAAATTGAAAAGCTTTCCGCCGGAGCTCTGAAAAAGGCCGTGATGCCGGAAAACGGAACAATCGTTTCCAACTGGATTCAGCCGAGCTGGATGAAGAAGGCGCTGAAGGTGGAACTTGTTGACGCCGCGGATCATATCGACGAAGGCAAGGCGGTGAAAATCACTGCGCCGGAATCGTTCTACGCAAAGCGTCCGGCTTCGGTGCTCTCCAATTCGCTCCCTCTGGTTCCGGATACGGATTACCGTGTGACAGCCTGGGTGAAAGGCAACGGAGTCGGCACGGGAACCATCGGCGTGAATTCCTGGTACAACAACAAGGTGAAACATTACTACTGTTCCGGCAACATTGCGGTTGCCAAAGAGTGGACGCAGGTGGAATTCAGATTCCGCACACCGTCGCTCAAGGAGCATCCGCAGCTGGAAAAGCGCGTGACGAACGGCAGCATCGGATTCCGTCCGACTGCTCAGCTGAATGAGTTCCAGTTCAAGGATTTTACTCTGGAGCGGATTGAGAAGTGAAGGGTTCTATGCGCTTCAATGTCATGGATTTCGGCGCCCGTGCAGACGGGCGCACGCTTGATACAAAGGCGTTTCAGGACGCCGTCGACCGCTGCTCCGATGAAGGCGGAGGTCTTGTTTTTGTTCCGGAAGGGCGTTATCTGCTCGGCTCTCTGTGGCTGAAAAGCAACATCGTGTTTTGTCTGGATGCGGGAGCGGAGCTGATTGCTTCGCTGAATCCGGCGGATTATCCGCTTCCGGATGATATTGCGCCGGACTCCCAGCCCCGGGCGTGTCTGAACGCCCTGCATGAGGAGAATGTCCGGATTTGCGGAAGCGGCGTCGTCTTCGGTCAGGTGATGAGTTTTTCGCATGACGATCCCGCGAACGGCGGCAACGGGGAGGAGCACCTGACATTTGACGATCCGAAACAGTTCCGTCCGAAGCTTCTGCGTTTCGAGGACGTCCGCGGCGCCGTTCTTTCCGGAATCACCTTCCGGGAGAGTCCGTTCTGGACGATTCATTTTGCAGGCTGCCGTGATACGCTGGTGGAAAACATCCGCGTGGAAAATCCGCTCCGGGCCTGCAACACCGATGCGTTCGACATCGACTGCTGCCGCAACTTCACCGCGCGAGGGCTGTACCTTCAGACCGGAGACGACGGGATCTGTATCAAGAGTTCGTCCGAAGTTGCAAAGCTTTACGGCGGCTGCGCGAATGTCCGGATCGAGGATTGCGAGATTTATTCCACGAGCGCCGCGCTCAAGATCGGGACGGAGACCTTTGCTCCGGTCCGCAATGTCTCCTTTGAGGACTGCTGTGTATTCGGTTCCTCCCATGCGATCGCGGTTTATGCGCGCGACGGCGGAGAGGTTGAGAACATTGTTTTCCGCAATATTTCGGGGAGCGCAAGAGCGCACGGCAATGCGCCGCGTCACAAGTTCCGCTGGAGCTGGTGGGGCGCGGGGGACGCCGTTTTCATTTCCTCGTCGCCGCGCCGCGCGGGAGAACGCGCCGGGACTATCCGCAATGTCGTGCTGAAAGAGATTGATATCGACTGTGAGAGCAGCTGTTTCATCTCCTCGTATCCGGAAGCCGGGAACGTGGAGAACATTTTTCTTTCGGAGGTGAAACTGCGCTTTGTCCGCCAGGGAACGCAGCCCGGAGGCGTATTCGATGAAACACCGTCGGTCCGCAACCGTTTTCCGCACCGGATACCGGCGTTCTTTTTCGAGAACATCCGGAGCGCATCCGTTGAAAAATCCTCGGTGGAATGGGTGAATCCGGAAGGGGAGTGCTGGGACGGGCTGCTTGAAAACGAAAATTCGGAGCTGTTCCGTTTTGAGTGCACGGAACGCGTGACTCAGTCCGAATAGTCCTTCATCACCGCGCGGAGCCTCCGCATGAGACGTGTCTTGACGAAATAGACCATTTCGGGGAGCATGGAGCACATGACGGCGGTTTCGCGCGCCGATTTGCCGTTGAGTACGTGGTTTTCGAAAGCCGCGTACTCGTTCGGTTTTTCCTCCATGCGGAGTTTCTGAAGCGCCTGGTCGAGCACATGCTTGCGCCATTCCCCGCGCCAGAGCTCTTCGCTGATTTCCGTTCGCGGCGGCAGCTCCGCGAGCGTGCGCAGAAGAATCTGATGCAGAAAGCCCGGAAGAGTTCCGCGTTCCGGCGAATGGACGAAGCGCTCCGACTCTCCGAAAACGGTGTGTGCGAAAGTCTCAAGCAGAGTTTCCGTTTCCGCCGCGGAATAGCCGGCGGAAAGGAGAATGCGCGAGAGGAACGGGGAATAGATTTCCAGAAATTCCGCGCGCGGAACCGGTTCGCCCGAGTGCAGACGCTCCAGCAGAGGAGTGGGATTCTCCATTTGCGTTACATAAGTTTGAGCCCGGGAAGATCCTGAATATCAACCACGCCCACGACTTTGTTTTCCGAATCGGTGACGATGATGTCGTCCACTTTGCGCACTTCGACGAGGCGCAGAACCTCGATGGCGAGCGCATCGGCGCGGATGGAGGCGGGGTTGGGCGTCATGACTTCCGCAATATTTTTGGAGAGAATATCGGGAACGCCCGCGCGGCGGCGGAAGTCGCCGTCGGTGAAAATTCCGGCGGGGCGTCCGGCGTCGTCCACGATGATCGCGGAGCCGCTGCGGCAGGCGGTCATCTTGAGAAGCGTGTCTTTGACATTGTAATCCGCCGTGACGGTCGCGAGACGGTCGCCGCTGCGCATGGCGTCGCCGACGCGCATGGTGACGGCGCGTCCGATTGCGCCCGCCGGGTGGAGTCTGCCGAAGTTCTCTTTTGTGAATTTTCGGAGGGCGAGCAGCACCATTGCGAGAGCGTCGCCGAGCGCGAGCTGAACCGTAGAGGAGGTTGTCGGCGCGAGATTGAACGGGCATGCTTCGCGGGGCACGGCGGTTTCGACGTGGATGTCACCGAGCTGGGCAAGTGTGGAGTTCCTGTTTCCGGTGAGTGCGGCGACGCGGACGCCGAGGCGTTTCGCGGGGACGATTACGCGGACGATTTCATCGCTTTCGCCGCTGTAGCTTATGGCGATGAGCAGGTCGTCCTTTTGAATCATTCCGAGGTCTCCGTGCATGGCTTCAACGGAATGCATGAAGATCGTGGGCGAGCCGGTGCTTGCCATGGTCGCGGCGATTTTGCTGCCGACATGACCGCTTTTTCCGATGCCCGTAATGACGATTTTCCCGCCTTTGTCGAGTGTTTCGCAGCAAGCCTGCGCCAGTTTGACAAAGTCTTCGTTCAAATTGTTCTTAAGAGCTTCAAGTCCTTCGATTTCAATGGAAATGACCTCTTTTGCCTTCTTCAGTATAGCATCCGCATCCACGATTCAACCTCCTGTTTACGGGTAATATAACACGCGAATATCAAATAGACAAGGCGGTTTTCACGGAATCTCGATTTTCCGGTCGCGCCAGTAGTATTCGCGGTCGTGTTCGCCGATTTCGCGGAGCACGCGGCAGGGGTTGCCGACGGCGACGACATTCGCGGGAACGTCCTTCGTGACCACGCTTCCGGCCCCGATGACGGAGTTGTCGCCGATCGTGATGCCGGGGAGGATGATTGCGCCCGCGCCGATCCAGACATTGTTGCCGATGTGCACGGGAAGATTGAACTGCGCGACTTTGCGCCGGAGGTCCGGATCGACCGGGTGTCCGGCAACCGCGACGACGACGTTCGGACCGAACAGGACGCCGTCGCCCACGTAAATGTCTGTGTCGTCAACCAGAGTCAGGTTGAAGTTCGCATAGACATTGTTTCCAAAATGCGTGTGACATCCCCAGTTTGCATGGAGCGGGGGTTCCACGTAGCAGTTTTCGCCGACTTCCGCAAGAATTTCCTTCAGCAGGGCCATCCGTTTCGGCATTTCCGAAGGACGGGTCTGGTTGAAATCGTAGAGCCGGTCAAGGCGGCGCAGCTGTTCTTTTGCGAGCTCTTCATCGGTGCAGAAGTAGATTTTTCCGCTCTTCATCCGTTCTTTTGCATTCATCTGCAGAGTTCCTTTCCGAAATTTGAAGATAGTATAACCGCTTTTTTCGGAAAATCAAACGATAGAGCTTGCATTCGCGGAAAACAGGGCTATATTTAGTTTTATCACAACTGATAAAAAAGGATCCCGCATAATGAAAACAGAACAGTTTCCCCGTCTGGACTGCGGAGCCGCAGATGAAATCCGGAAACTTGCCGGAGCGGAAGGTTGTGCCGTCGGCGCCGACTGCGATGCACTCGCCGCCGTGCTGAACGCGCTTTCCGATGACTCCGTCCGCAATGAACTGCGCAATGAATTTGTCAAACTCACCGGCGCTTCGGATTGCGCGTCGCTGAAGGGACGCCGCTGCGGGTATTACCCGCGTCTTGCCGCGGAACTGCTCCGCAAAGCGAGTCGCCGGAATGACCCGAGCGGGAAAATCAGTGTTCAGCTGCTGGGGGATTCCATTCGCGGAAACTACGAAAACAAGGTGCGTGAAGAACTGGGCGACGCCTATGAAGTCGTCGCTCCGGAAGAGAACTGCCGTTTTGCGAAATATGCGCTCAATGAGCTCTCCCGCTGGTTCGAGGTTTGCGGCGAGCCGGATGTGATTCACTGGAACATCGGGCTCTGGGACTCCGCCGTTGTGTGCGAAGAGGACGGCATGTTCACTTCCCCCGCCGAGTATCTTTTCTACATGAGCCGGATTCTCCGCGAGTTGAAAAAACACTGCGCCCACGTCATTTTCGCGACGACCACGCCGGTCCGCGACGGCAGCCTCAACCAGCACATCGAATTCATTGACCGGCTGAACGCCGTCATTGTTCCGTACATGAATGCACAGGGGGTTCCGGTCAACGATCTCTACTCCACAGTGAACCGCGACAAAGAGGAACTGCTTCGCGACGACTGCATACATCTGAGTTTGAAGGGCATCGAAGTCTGCGGCAAAGCCGTCGCCGATGCGATCCGCGCTGAACTTTCCAAATAAGCAGAAAGGCTGAATATGTATATAGCAAGACTGAAAATGACCGACGGCTCTGTCCGTGAACTTCCTGTTCTCATGCAGGGCAATACCGCAGTTCTCCGCAAGGATGCGATTCCGATGGAGACGCAGACCGTTGATTTCCTCCCGGATTTCTGCAATGTCAAAATCGGAAGCGAAGGGTTCTACGTGGTTCCGAGCATCGACAACGACGGGCACGCCGGACAGATCTTTTTTGATCCGCGCGGGGAACAGGAGTGCGAGTTCGAAAGCAACGACATGCCGCTCTATGTGTTCAACACCGGTTCCGCCGGGACGCTTGCCGTGGTTGCCGGAATGGCTCTGGAATACAGTCTCATAACCGGAATCAAAGACGGTTTCTACTACATGTTTCCGCGCTTCATTCTGAACGGCGAGGGCGCGTACGAGGATATCGAAGTCCGTTTCTTCGAGCTGACCGGGTCTGAAGCCTCCTGGTGCGGAGCCGCGCGCAGATACCGTCGGTATCAGCTGGAACGCGGCGCGTGCGAACCGATCCGCGACCGCATGAAGAAGTTCCCGGTTGTGGGAGAAGCCGCGCTTGGACCGGAAGTGCGTGTGCGCCTGGCGTGGAAACCCGTTCCGTCGCCCGTCCCCGACCAGACCGAAGAGACGGAGCCGCCGATTCACGTCGCGATTACCTTTGAGCAGTGCGAAGAGATTATCGAAGAGTTTCACCGCCAGGGCGTCGAACACGCGGAATTCTGTCTGGTCGGCTGGAACAAATCCGGACACGACGGACGCTTCCCCGATCTTTTCCCGGTCGAGCCTCTGCTCGGCGGCGAAGAGGCGATGGTGCGTCTGATCGAGAAGGCGAAATCCTACGGCTATCTGATCTGCGGACACACCAACCTGCTGGATTCGTACAAGATCGCGAAACGCTGGAGCGAGGAGAACTGCATGCGCGACAAAGACGGGGCGCTTCATCAGTTCGGCAACTGGGGCGGCGGCAACTCCTATTATCTCTGTCCGAAAAAGGCGCATGAGGTTTATGCGGAGCAGGATATGGCGGATATGGCGCGTCTCGGCTTCCGCGGCACGCACTACCTCGATGTGATGAGCATCCTGCGCCCGCCGAAATGCTATGATCCGCGTCACCCGCTGACCCGCAAGGAGGCCGCGTACTGGCGCGGACGCACCCTTGCTCTTGCCCGTGAGAAAGTCGGCGCGAGCGCATCCGAAGGTTCATGGGATTTCTGCATCGGAGATCTCGATTACGTTCTCTATACGGTTTTCCACCGCAACGGCGAATTTGAACGTCCGATGGTTGACCGCCACATTCCGTTCTGGCATGTGGTTTATCACGGCATCGTGCTTTACAACACCTTCTGCGACACGGTGAACGCGAGCATCAAGTCGGACAAGTCGCTTCCCGTTCTGAATCTTGCCTGGGGCGGACGTCCGCTGAGCTATTTCTATGCGAAATTCCGTTCCTCCGGTATAAACTGGATGGGGGAAGAGGATCTGCGTTTCGGCGATCCCGCCCGGCTCCGCGCCGACGTCGCGCAAATCAAAGCGGATTATGACCGCTACCGCACGGTCAGCGACCTCCAGTATGAGTTCATGGAGGAGTTTGAAGAGCTGGTTGCGGAAAAGGTTTTCAAGGTCACTTATTCGGATGGTTCGATTGTGGTCTACAACCTCGGCGGCGAAGAGTTCGCCTATGGCGGCAGACTTTGCGCACCGTATTCGTTCATCCGTATCTGACGGACCGGACGGCGGCAAAAAAAACGGGCATGATTTTCAGTTCATGCCCGTTTTTTTGCCGTTTTGTTGTGAATCAGTTCGCTGCTTTCGTCTGAACGGTGACAGTGACAAGCTCTCCGGCTTTGACGGAGAAGTCCTGAATTGCCGGGTTGTGGTGATTGACCAGGACAAAATTTTTGCCCTCGGCGGCGCCGCCGTCCGTGGCGAGTTTTGCTTTGCCCCAGCTGCTCCATGGGGCAATTTTTTCAGAGGAGGCTTCAAAGCCGCCGTTGATCAGCGGCTGACCGTTGACTTTGATGTCGTCATACGCGATCAGCGGGGCGTCTGCACGGTTTTCGTAGCCCGTCAGACAGATCGAAATTTTTTAGTCTTTCTTGGGCAGGAAATATAAGCTAGTTTTTTCGGCAGGAAAGAAAATCTCTTCTTTTCCCATTTTCCGGCAACGGGTCCGCAGAAGATGAGACGCTGGTCTTTTTTGTCGCCGAGCCATTCGGCCTGGGTTCCGGTGATTCCGTCATCCATCTGCTTGACGACGAGCCCGACCTGATTGCTCTGTCCGGAGATGTCGATGCGGAAATTTTCCGCAGTTGCGATTGCCGCAAGTCCTGCGGCGAGGGCGAGTGTGAGAAGTTTTTTCATGTCTTGACTCCTTTTTGTTATTTGATGAAATTCACCTGAATTTCAGAGATTTTGAGGTTTCCGAACGCCTGGCGGAGACCGCATTCAACGCGCGGATGCCTGTCCTGCTTTTCGACCGGAGCGTAGAACTGGAGCAGAGTCCAGCCGAACGGGGCGGAGAATTCGCGGTGCAGAATGTGGCTCATGTCCCGCGAGCTGAGCCCGAGGTAGAATCCCTGCGGGCGCCAGCTGTTGAACTGGCGGCTTGCGGTTGTGCAGGAACTCATTTCGACAAGCGCGGAAACTTTCATTCCCGTTGCCCACTCTGGCACGGCGACCGGCTGGGAGATTCCCTGCTGGCCGCTGCCCGGAGAAACCTTTGTGCTGTTCAGAACGACCGCGTTTCCTCCGTTGAATCCGCTTTTCGGAACCATTTCGATGCGGCAGCTGTTGGACTGCGGCGTGTAGAACCAGCCGTCCGCTTCGCCGTATTCGCCTTTGGCGAAGCTGCCGTTCCGGACTGCGGCTTTGGTTTGCAGACGGAACAGCGGATAGTGACTGCGGTCTTTGAATGCAAATGCCTTTACTCCGCTGAGGCTTTCTTTCCAGCCGGTTTCGCCCGGACGCGCGACCTCTATTTCAAGTCCGAGCACTCCGCCGTATGCCGGACGGATCTCCGTCCACGGAATGGAGATTTCGAGCGAATAGCCATCTTCCGTGCGGGTCTGCTTGACTGCGGCATTCGTCTTGAACTCCTTGTCGGTCCGGGAGATCGCGAGCACACTGGAGCCCGTCTTCGAAGGCGCCGCCGCGAAAACGTACTGGAAGCAGTTCAGCGGATTTGTGCTGATGATCACCTCTTTGTCAGGTTTTGAGAACGGCGCAGGATCAATGAAGAGCTCGACCGCATCGCCTTCCCAGAGCGATTCTCCGCCGGCGGGAGTGATTTTCGCCGCTTTGACGTTTGCCCGGACTTTCAGGCTGGTTCCGTCGTTCCAGACTTTCGCTTTGGTGCCGCGGGAAAGAGTCAGCTCTTTCGCATCGTTTTCCGCTGCGGGAATGGAGAATTCCGGAACGGGGGCGGTCATTTCGACTTTGCCGCCGCCGAGTTCCGCACCGTTGGATTCCACGCGGTAGGAGAGCTGGCGGTTCGCGGGCAGAGGGAAGGAGACCGTGCTGTCGTCATCGGCGTCTTTGAACGCGAACTGGATGTTCGGCAGTCCGGTTTCCGGAGCGAATTTTGTCATGATGGTTCCCGGCTGTCCGAAACTGTTGAGCGCGGTCAGATAGAGACGGTCTCCGAGGGCGCGTCCGAAAACGCGGCAGCTCTGTTTCGGAATGAAGCATACGGATTTGAAAAATTCCGCGATGCGTTCCGGTTCCCCCTTGATGTAAAGCGGTTCGTAGCTGAGCGTCGTTCCGTCCGCCTTTGCAATGCGGTTGCCGAAGAGATCGAAGAACTGAAGCCCGGATTCGTTTCCTGTTTTCACTGTCGAGCCGGAGGGACGGAGATCGCAGACGAATCCGACACCCTGTTTCCCGTCGGCGGATTTGAAAATGCCGGCGCGCATGAACGGATTCAGCGGGACCGGATCGAGTTTCTCCATGTCCTTGAGCATGAAGGACAGAGCATTGGTCGCGACGGCCGTTTCGCTCATGACGCGCATTCCCGTCGACGAGGGGTCGTAGGTGAGCAGGTTGTCGCTCAGAGACGCCGCGAGGCGGACGCCGTTCAGCATGCCGTCGAGGTAATGACGCTGAACCGCTTCGGCGGGAATACGCTCCTGGGTGTTGATTGCCGACTGCGGGTTCCGCGCTCCGACGATGTAATAGCATTCCGTGTTGTAGAGCGGTTTCTGCTTTTTCAGAGTGGAACGCAGTTCTTTGATATGCGCGGAGTAGAGACCGTAGATGTTTTTCTCGTAGTCGCTGGAATTGTTGTACGGATGAAACGCAATGCCGTCGACATAGTCCACATAGTCGGGGTCGGCTTCGCTCAGGCGGCGGCACCAGCCTTTGTCGTAGCCGACATCGCAGGTGTTGCCGTTTCCGAGAAGCAGATAATCCTTGTTTTTCTCCTTCAGAACCTTGTAGGTGTACTTCAGATATTTCAGATACTGCTGCGGCCCCATCACCGGGTCGCCGGGTTCATTAAACATCTCCCAGATCTTGACCTTGTCCCCCCAGGTGCGGATGCAGTAGTCGAGATAGCGTCCGTAGACGTCAAGCGGGGCGTCGAGCATGACAATGCCGGGTCTGGGGTATTTTTTGATGTACTTGCCGTAATAGAAGAGCGGGTAATCCGCCGTTTCTCCTTTTGGACCCTGATCGCGGAACAGAAGTCCCATTCCGGCGGCGATGCAGAAGAACGGTTCCACGCCGTTTTTGTAATATTCGTCAATGTTGGGGCCGATGACGTCCGGCGAGAATTTACCCGGTTCGCGTTCGATCAGAACCCATCTTCCCCAGATTCGCACATTCCGCATTCCGGCAAGACGCGCAATGCGTCCGACGGAATTCCAGGAACTGTATCTTCCGAAATATGTCGTGTGGGTGGCATTTTGGTAGCCGTTGTAGATAATGTTTGAGTGCTCGTTCATTCCGATGCTCCAGCCCGGGGAGAACCGCTTGTGGTCAACCGGCTGATGCAGGACGGAGACATCGCCGATGGAGGCGATCTCTTTTCCGTTGCGGCGGAGTTTCAGCTTGAAGGCTCCGAACTGATCCGCGGGAACGGCGATTGCTCCGGTATAGCGGGTGAGTCCGTTCTGCGGAGCTTCGCCGTCCTTCTTCAGAGTGACGGGCAGAACCTTGCGGACTGCATTGTCATGGACGGAAACAAAGACAAGTTCCGTCTTCTCCGTTCCCGCATTTGCGCTTAGGCGCGCGGTGATGCGGAAGTTCATGGTTTCATCTTTGAAATAGTGCGCTTCGGCATGATCGGGAACGATGGAAGCCTCTTCCGGATAATCGTTTTTACCGTTGAGGAACGTCATGCGGAAGTTGTCGATATAGAGCGGCGCATTCAGAGCCTTGCCGTCCGTCGAACGGATCTGAAGCGTCATAACGTATGCGGTTCCGACGTTGAAGACTTTGACCTTGTGGGAGAAGTGCCGCCATTCCTCCGTCGGGTCGGCGGAGAGCCAGCTGAGAAGCGGATAGGATGGATGCGACCACTTCGGATCGGGCTTGACATTGAGCGGGGCGTAGCAGCGAAAATCCGCGCCGAGGCTGATGTTCGGACGATCCGCGCCGACCGGCTTGCCGGCTTTCGCGTCGAATGCGACTTCCACTTCGCCGTCCGCCGGGACTTTCATTTCGCCGCAGACAAGGCTGAGGTCGTACATGCCGGGGCGGTACGGAACCAGCAGAACGCGTCCGCGTCCTTTCTCCATCACGGTTTCCGTGGTGAAAAAGGTGTCCGGCTGAGTCCTGAGGAGCTTTCTGTCGATTCTGTTGAGCGTGAGCATCCACCCCGGGACGGGTTTTCCTGTTTCGCCGAGTTCCATATCGGCGCCGGGATTGAGCAGTTCCGCTTGAACCGGCAGCGCGGCGAGAGCGGCGGCAAGAGCCGCGAATTTTGCGTGTTTCATATCAAATCCTTTCGGTTACTGTTTGAATCCGGCCTTGAGCATGTCGCCGGAACCGTCGTAGCCTTTGGTTGTGATTGCCTGGGCTTCGGTTACGCTGGCGGCATGGCCGTCGGTGAAGAGCGTGACGGAGTGTCCCTTCGGGCTGTTGACCGGATGGCGGCTGTAGATGACATACTTGTCGTCCGATTTGCAGTTTCCGTATTTGGGGATGAAGGGCAATCCCATGACCGTTTCGCCTCCCTCCATGGTCGTGACAGCCTTTGACGGTTCCTTGACCTGGTTGACTTTCCGGCAAGGAGCTGCATTCCCAAAGTAGTCACCGCCGTGGAGCGCATGGTTCAGGTGATAATTGGTGAACTTGTAATGCCCGTCTGCCCAGAGAATCGGTTTGGGATTGGAGGGGCAATGAAATGTGCTCGTCGGGGAATCGTACCCGTAGGCGACTCCGTAGGGGCCGACGACGTTTGACGGTTTGGGCGAATCCGCGGAAGGTCTGCTGGGATCTTCCACGCTGATCCCGCTGAGGATTCCGAGCCAGACGGTGCGTTTGTCATCCGGATTGTAGCTTGGCGCAAAGGTCGGAACTAGCCAGTCGTCGTTGGCTGTTGCATACATCGCCATGGCGGTTCCGACGGTTTTATTGTTGTTGAGACAGCTCAGGGTGCGGGCCTTGTCCCGCGCCGAATTCAGCGCAGGGAGAAGCATGCCGGCAAGGATTGCAATGATGGAAATTACCACAAGGAGCTCTATAAGGGTGAATTTATTGAATCCGCCCTTGAAATACGGGATGAGACTGCTTCTTCTGTTCGGATGAGTTTTCATCGTGTTGCCGGCCTTTCGTTTGTTTTT
>URNE01000012.1 GCA_900549045.1 uncultured bacterium
GAATGCAGAAAACCGGAAAACTGAAAACGGTCGATTCCAGGCATTCTTCGGCAAAACATCTCAGCGTTGGATTTGAAACACTCGACCGAGAACTCTTTGATCCGGAACCCTGTTATGAGCTTCTTGGGGAATCCGGTGTCAAATTCGCGCGGTGTCAGAGCGGTTGGTCCCGGTGTGAACAGAGTCCGGGAAAGTACGTGTTCGATTGGCTTGATCGCGTCGTGAACCGTTTTCTCGAACTCGGTATTCAGCCGTGGCTCGGTCTTACCTTTGGGAATAAGCTTTATTCTCCGGATGCGAAGCACCCTTCCGCAGTCGGTTGTCCGCCGATCTGCTACGGGGAAAAAGCGGTAGAAGCCTGGAAAAACTTCATCCGGGAGGTTGTCCGGCGCTATCGCGGGAAGGTGACGCTCTTCGAGGTTTGGAACGAACCGGACAACCGGCAGTTTTGGGGGCCCGGCGCACCCGATCCGGCGCAGTATGTTGAACTTGTCCGCATCACTTCCTCTGTAATCAGGGCAGAGAATCCGGAGGCAAAAATCATCGGCGGAGCATTCGCGGATGTCCAGGCTGCGGAAGAGTGTCTGAAGCTCGGAATGGGGGAATTCTGCGATATCGTTTCCTATCATTCCTACACGATGTATCCAGAATTTTATGCAAAGATGTTTGCGGATTTCATGCGGGAGTGTGTCCGGAGACATGCGCCGCATTTGAAAATCTGGCATGGAGAAAGCGGCTGTCCTTCGCAATCCGGAGATCATTACGACGAGTGGATCCGGCTTTTCCGCAGTGATGAGGAGGTGCAGGCGAAATGGCTCGCGCGGCGTATCGCCACCGATTTCCGGAACGGACTTGACATGTTCAGTTACTATCACACCAGTGATCTGACGCTGAAGCCGTATGTCAACGGCGACGGTGTTCCGACAAAGGCGGGACGGATGGGGCTGCTTGCCGCGCCGGAGGTGAAGCCGAAAATGTCGTATCGTGTTCTTCAGCATTTCTGCGCGTTGTTCGACGATTCGCTGAAAACCTGTCCGCTCCGGAGCATGGTTGCTTATGACAATGTTTACGATCCCTGTCTTGCGCCGGAAAGGCCGCGCGACGGATTCACGAACATCATTGTCGATTCCTGTACGCGCGAGGGGTATCCGTTCTATCTGTATTATTATCCCGGAGATCTTCAGCGTTCGCAGACTCTGTCCGCTGCGCTCGGCAACACGTTCCAGGCTGTTGCGGAAAACTCTATTGCGGAACCGGTTCTGGCGGACACCGTTTCCGGCATGGTCTACAGTTTCAGCCGGTTTGCGCTTAAAGACGGCAAACTTTTTCTGCAGCGGATTCCGCTGACAGATTATCCGCTGATTCTGACTGACCGAAAAGCACTGAAACTGTAAAAAAACAGGAGATTGAATCATGAAAAGAAAGCACTTCACCCTTATAGAGCTTCTCGTGACGATTGCCGTGATCGCCATCCTTGCCGGAATGCTTCTGCCTGCGTTGAACGCCGCCCGGGAAAAGGGACGGAGCATTGCGTGCAACGGCAATATGCGGCAGATCGGAGTTGCCTGTTCCGCCTATACCACGGAAAATGACGACTTTGAGTTTCCGCTGGTCTCCGGTTCCTCTTCGGCGGACGCCGTCTGAAATTTCCCCGGAGTTTACATGCTGGAAAACATGAAACTGGATTACAGAATATTCTTCTGTCCCTCCATGTCCTCTCGCGATCCGGGCAAATTTAAAAACGATACGAAGGCCCGTATTAAAAATTCAGTTCAGTGGTGGATGGAGTACGGAATGAACTTCAAAGTGAATGCCGCCAGCGGCGCCGCGATAAACGAAAGCCAAGACAGTCCATACAACCCGCGCAACCCTCTTGTCAGTTCCAGAAAAGCGGGAAGCGTGAAGAATCCGTCACACCGGGTTCGCTATATCGACACCTATTACAACGAAGGTTCAACTCTCAACACGCGTGCGGGCGGATACTATGTCGACTGCGGAAACTACCTGGCGTCCGGCGAGGGACGTCCGGCAAACCGTCATCTCGGGAAAGCCAACGTCCTTTTCCTTGACGGACACACCGGAGTGACCCCGTACTTTGACTCCGTGTCTATCGAGAATCACCCGTGGTTCAAACTGACTTACACGCGAAGCGAAACCGACAGCAGGTGGCTTCCCTACTATTAATGGAAAGGAGAATCTGCAAAATGAGTTTGAAACATCTCTTTCTCCTTTCGGTTTTTGCAGCTCTCTCCCTCTCCGGAGGGGAGCTGCTTCAGCTGGAATGCACCATCCCGGTTTCCGTTCCCGCATGGACAAAATCCATATGCAGCGGAACCATGCCGGCAAACTGGCAGGCGGAGACGAAACGGGATACGGAATTTTCGTGTTCACAAATACAGGAGAATGGACGGAAGGCCTTTGTCTGCAATCTCAAGCGCGGAGTCGTCTATTTTATCATTCCCGCGCCGGAAATCAGAACGGCGGAGCCGGCTGAATTCTATATCGAGATGGAGCGTCCGCCGGAAATGAACAACGAAACGATCCTTTCCGTCAAAGGCGGTGCGGACCCTGGAGTCTGGAGCGGCGCGTTCCTGGAAGGAATCAATCTGGAATACAAGCCGGGCGTTCAGAGATGGGCGTCGACCGTCAATGCGCCCGATTGGCGCAAGTGTTCTCAATACTGGCTGCTGCTCGAACTGTCAGATCCGGGCGTCTACAAAATATATTCCGTCGGTACGCGCAAGCTCCCCGAGGGGAAACCGTATTATCCCGTGCGTCCGGTTGCGAAGGGGACGAAAAACCTGTTCTCATCGAGCCGCTGTCCGCTTGGATTGCCGAGCGGCTGGTCCACTGGCGCCGTGTACCAAAACGCTCTCCGTGTCTCTGAAGAGCCGGGTCCGTCCGGTTTCCCGCACCTGATTCTGGAAAGCGATGCACCGGGGACACCGCTGAACACGGAACCGTTCAATCCGGAGGATTTCGGGAAGATCAACTACGTTTCGTTTTCGTATCGCGCGAAAGGCGTCTGGGAGGCGCGGGTGTTCACCCGGGAGGGAAGTTCGTTCCGCATGGAAAATGTCAAACTGCCGCCATCCGGTGAATGGCGGCGCATCATGCTTGCGTATAAACCTTGTGAAAATGCGCGCGGACACGTCCTTCAGATTCGCGGAAGCGGAGTCTTTGAGCTTGACGCCGTCCGCGCGAACGATACGCCGGATCCATCCTACGTTCCGCAGAATGAAACGGAAATAGCGCTTGCCGTTCCGGAAGAGCGCGACGCCGCTTATTCGCGGATTCTGTTCAGCGATGAGCCAGCGGAAATCCGTTATCTTCTGACAGGAGACACGGAAGGCTGCTCCATTCGTTTCGCCGCGGTCAATCTTTACGGTGAACGGTTTGAACTCGGGCGAACCGACAGAACTTCGGGCCTGCTGAACTTTTCCGCGGCTTTGGAAAAGCGTCCGTTCGGACAGTTCCGGATAGAAGCTGTCGCGGAGCGGGACGGCAGAATCGTTTCCCCCGTAAATGAGCTCGTCGTAACCCGCATTGCCCGTCCGCTTTACTGGGGCGTGGATGCTCCGCGGTCATACTTCGGCGCACTTGCGACGCTGGATCGCAGCTTGTTGAGTTTCAAAGCCGCCGGAGTCAACCACGTCCGTTTCCACGATCATGGCGGTCTTCAGTTTGTCGGCTGGGCGTATGTGGAGCCGGAAGAGGGAAAATGGAAATTCTTTGACGAGGAGATTGCGCGTTACCGGAAGCACAATCTCTGGATTCTGGGAGAGCTCGGGACAACTCCATACTGGGCAGGGAACGCTGCGAAATTTGCAAAATGGAAAAATTTTTACCGCACCCGCTGGCTGATTCCCGCAGATCTGAGCCGATTTGCAAATTATGTTTCCACGGTTGTGGATCACTATCGCGGGTCCATACGCGACTGGGGAGTCGGCAACGAGCCGTGGGGCGGATTTTCCCTCGACATGAACGGCAAAGGGGAATTTGTCCGGATTCATCAGAACGCCCGTTTTGCGGAGTATCAGAGGGTCGCTTATGAAGCTGCGAAAAAAGCGGATCCGTCCGTTACGGTTGCCGGAATCAACGCCACAATCCGGAATGCCGGGTGGGCCCGGGAACTTTACAGACGCGGAGCGAATCAGTTTTGCGATGTCGTGGAACAGCATCTCTATTCATCCGCCTGGAACGGCTTCCCCGGGGATGCTTTCGAGCGCGGCACGCGTGCCGCGCTCGGTTCCGTCAAGTGGGAGAAACCCGTCTGGAACACGGAGGGCGACAGCGGCGTCAGCGGCAGTCTTGCGGCGCCTTCGGAACCGCAGATCGGACTTTATAAGAATTCCATTCCGTGGATCAACCGTTTCGATTATGTGGCGAATTCGGACCGTCTGGCGCGTTATCTTGTCGCCAACCTGGCGAACGGCATGAAACGCATCTATCTTTATTCCGGCGAACGGGGACAGTATACGGCGCTGATCAAGCCCGGAGAGAATCTTGTCCTGGATCAGCCGGACGCGTTTCCGCAACCTCAATTAGCGGCGCATTCCGCTCTGGCAATCCGCATTGACGGACGGCGTTTCAGGGAACGTTTCGCTTTGGCTGAGGGAATCTGGTGCTGCCTGTTTGAATCGGAGTCGGGAAGCTGCGCGGTTATCGTTCCGAAACGTTTTTCCAAACCGGTGAATGTGACTTGTGCAGTCACCGGCGCAACGGCAAGCGACTTGTTCGGAAACCCGTTGGAATTTCCGGTGAACACCGGCGACACGCTCCGGTATGTCGAAGCTCCGGTTTCCGCGGAAGCGCTGAAAGCGGCTCTGAAAGTTGAATGAAGAATGCGGGATTCAGCGGTTTCCTTTTCGCCACGCTTCGGGTGTGCAGGAATGGAGGCGGCGAAACGTTTCAAAAAAGGCGGCGCTGGTCGGAAAGCCCGCCTCTTCCGAAACGGAGGAAATTTTCTCATCCGTATCCAGAAGCAGTCTGTGCGCAATATCCATCCGCGCTTCAAGAAGCAGTTTTTTCGGAGAAATGCCGAGATGCTTCATAAAGGTCCTGTAGACGGCGGAAACGGAGAGATGAAATGCATCCGCGAGGTCGGAAATCTGAACCGGAGTCGCGGCTCTGGCGGTCAGCCATTGAATCATGTCGCACAAAACCGGATGATTGACCGCATAGCTTCCGGAGCTCATTCTTTCAATGACCGTTTTCGACGGAGCTATGCGCAGGATCTCCTGCTGCGGATATCCGTCCAGCACCCGGTCAAGCTCCTCCGCTATACGCAGTCCGCGTTCATAAAGCCGTGTTTCCACACTTGAAAGAGAAATTCGCTTCGAGTTGCAGAGCAGATCGTCGTTGCCTACTCCGAGAATGGAGATTTCGGATGGAATGAGGAGCCCGATATTCTGCGCGAGATTGAGCATCAGATTCGCATCGCGGTCGTTTTCGCAGAAGAGAGCGCAGGGATGCGGCAGCGCCCGCAACCGTTTCAGCGACCGCTGAAGTGAAGATTCCGTTGAGCATGGAAAACGTGTGGGGATCATGTGGACGGAATGTCCGTAACGCTGAAGCCGTTCTTTGAATGCGTTCCCGCGCGGAGTGGCGGCGGTGCAGGCGAAGTTGAGAAATCCTTTGTGCCGGAAATATTCCGCCGCAAGTTCTCCGATCTTCTGGTCGTCGGGACACACCGTGCAATCCGCTTTCCCCGCCAGCGGGGCGATCAGCGAGGCAATGCGCACGCCCCGTTTGCGAAGCTGTTCGAGATAATACGCGCAGTCCGTAATCACCCCGTCTCCTTTCCAGCTTCGCGCGCTTTCCTTGAGATAGCCGGAGTATGCAACTTCGAGGTTCCAGTCATGCGCACGTGCGTAATCCACAATCCCCCGGTGCAGACGGGGCATGTAGATGCTCAGCAGAAGCAGAACGCGTTTGTACGATTTGTTTTCCATGCGGATAATATACCCCTCAGCCGCGTCAATTCCAGTTGTTCCGGGGAGAAACCGGAAAAAATCATTTCCCTGCTTGCATTTGTCGGAAGCGGATGTTATATTCATGAAAGAGCCGACCGAAGGCACAACATTCAAAGTTCAAAAGGGGGGAAACTATGAACTATCAGAACGCAAAACTGCCGGACGGAGCGGAATTCGCTTCGCTTACACCGCTGATGACGGACGAAAACGTCCTCAAGCCGATTCTCAAAAAACACATGGCGCCGAAAGGCAAATGCGGCTATCTCATCGTGACGAAAGGTAAACTGAAATTCGTCTGGGAAGATACCGGAGAAGAACTTGATGCCGATCCGGAACACCCGATTGTCATCTGGCCCGAACGCTTCCACCATGTGGAAATCACCGGACCCGTGGCGTTCAAAGTCGAATTCTACAAAGTTCCGGCAAATGTCACACCGGACCCGAACGCGGTCCGCCCGGGCGAACAGTTCCTGTGAGCCGCCCGTGTCCAGGAGGAATTTTATGAAACGCAAAATCATCGAAATCGATACGGACCGCTGCAACGGCTGCGGCGACTGCATCCCGAACTGCGCCGAAGGCGCGCTGCAGCTCATCGACGGAAAAGCGCGGCTCATCAGCGACCTTTTCTGCGACGGGCTAGGCGCGTGCATCGGAAAGTGCCCGACCGGAGCCCTGCGCGTCGTCGAGCGCGAAGCTGTTCCGTATGACGAACGCCGCGTCATGGAAAATATTGTCAGACAGGGCGCCGCAACGATCCGGGCGCACCTCATCCACCTGAAAGACCACGGCGAAACGCGTCTCCTCTCTGAAGCTGTCGCCTGTCTGAAGGAGAAGGGATACGAAGTCCCCGCTCTGGAAAGCGTCAAACCGATGGCCTGCGGCTGCTCCGGCTCGCTGGCGAAACGGATTGCCGCGGCGTCGAAGAAAGAGGTCG
This sequence comes from uncultured bacterium, assembly GCA_900549045.1. Taxonomy (GTDB): domain Bacteria; phylum Verrucomicrobiota; class Lentisphaeria; order Victivallales; family UBA1829; genus UBA1829. Next base: position 6,910 of record URNE01000012.1, read on the forward strand.
TCGCGGGGGCGTCGGCGTTGCGCCAGTGGCCGGTCCAGCTGAAGCTGCTGAATTCCGCCGCGGCGTATTTTGACAATGCCGACCTGCTTGTCTCCGCGGACTGCGTCGCCCATGCGTATGGGGGATTCCACAAGGAACTGCTGGAAGGACGCATTCTCATCATTTTCTGCCCGAAGCTGGACAGCGATCTGGACGGCTATGTGGAGAAACTGGCGGAAATATTCCGTCTGCATGACATCCGCTCCGTCACCGTCGCCCGGATGGAAGTTCCGTGCTGCGGCGGAACGGTCGCGATTGTGGAAAAGGCGCTCGAACTCGCAGGGAAAGAGAAAAAACTGAAAGTGAATATTGTCGGAATCGACGGCTGCATGCAGACCGAATAAAAACGGAAATTTGAAACAGATAGGGGAAAACATCATGAGTATGTTCTGCTTTCAATGTCAGGAAACGGCCCGGAATCAGGGGTGTACCGTGCGCGGAGTCTGCGGCAAGGCTCCGGAAACCGCAAACAAAATGGATGAACTCATTCAGCAGCTGAAAATTCTGGCGCAGACAAAGCCGTCAACCCGTGCGCTCGGTCTCTTTGTCACTCAATCGCTGTTCATGACGATCACGAATGCGAACTTTGACATCGCCCGCATTGAAGCTCAGCTCAGCCGGGTGAAAGAGCTGACCGGGGAAACTTCCGCGACCGCTCCGCTCGGTGTGCTTTCGTGTGAAAACGGAGACGTCCGTTCCCTGAGGGAGCTGCTGACCTACGGGCTCAAAGGCATTTCCGCCTACGCAGATCATGCCGCCATGCTCGGACGTGAGGATGATGAGATTTACGCATTTATCTTCAAGGCTCTTGCCGCGACGGCGCACGATCTTTCGGCGGATGAGCTGACCGCGCTCGTTCTGGAATGCGGCGGCACAGCTGTCAAGACAATGGCTCTGCTCGACGCCGCGAACACCGGAGCGTACGGAAAGCCGGAGATTACAAAGGTGAAAACCGGAGTCGGCAAACGTCCGGGAATCCTGATTTCCGGACACGATCTGCGCGACCTGAAGGATCTGTTGGAACAGACCAAAGATGCGGGAGTTGACGTTTATACTCATTCGGAAATGCTTCCGGCGAATTCATATCCGGAGTTCAAAAAGTATCCGCATCTGCACGGCAACTACGGAAATGCGTGGCATCTTCAGAATAAGGAGTTCACCAGCTTCAACGGGCCGATTCTGATGACGACCAACTGCATCACGCCTGTTCAGGATTCTTACCGCGACCGGATTTTCACGACCGGCATGGCGGGATATCCGGGTGTGCCGCATATACCTGACCGTGTCAACGGCCGTCCGAAAGATTTCTCCGCAATCATTGAACTTGCGAAGAAGTGTCCGCCGCCGTCTCCGCTGGAAGACGGGGAGATTGTCGTCGGCTTCGCGCACGATCAGGTGTTTGCTCTAGCGGACAAAGTCGTTGAAGCGGTGAAGTCCGGCGCGATCCGCCGTTTCATCGTGATGGCGGGCTGCGACGGGCGTCATGCCTCCCGGCAGTATTATTCCGACGTCGCGGAAAGTCTTCCGGAAGGAACGGTGATTCTGACGGCCGGCTGTGCGAAATACCGTTACAACAAACTGAAACTTGGCGACATCGGCGGCATTCCGCGCGTTCTGGACGCTGGACAGTGCAACGACTGTTACAGTCTGGCCCTGATTGCCCTGAAACTGAAGGAAGCGTTCGGGCTGGAGGATGTGAACCGCCTTCCGCTCTCGTTTGACATCGCGTGGTATGAGCAGAAAGCGGTAGCGGTTCTTCTTGCGCTGCTTGCGCTCGGATTCAAAAACATCCGTCTCGGACCGACGCTTCCCGCGTTCCTTTCGCCGGGGGTAGCGAAGGTTCTTGTAGAGATATTCGGCATCAAAGGCATAACGTCGCCGGAATCCGACGTAGCGTCGATGATGGCTGGCAAGTGACCGGAATTTTTTCAGGGGAGGGGGGAATCATGAGTGCATACGAGTGCTCAAAGTGCGGATTTTGCGCTCCGCGTCCGGAATCGGATTCTGAATTTGAAGCGGAGTCCGATTTTCCCGGAGAACCGAACGAAGTGTTTTACAATCACACGGAAAACAGCTCGACGATGGGCGCAACCTTCGAAGAGCTGCCCGCAACATGGCATTGTCCTCAATGCGGCGCCGGCAAAGAGTGTTTCAAACTCTCCGGTGAACAGAAAAGTGATAGTTAATTACTGATTGCCGTTTCTCAGCCTGCGCAGGTATTCTGCTGTGCGTTCCATTTGAGCCGGCATGGTTGACGGCCGGCAGTCGAACGCCGGGTCGTTTACCGCTTCCCGGAATGCGGGAAGACGCAGGTTGAGCGGGCGGTTCACCCCGTCTTCCGCAGAGACAGGGTAGGTGTCCACATAGGAAAAGAGGTGGAGCGCGGTCATCAGCGCCAGCAGGATGAGCACCGGATTGATTTTCCATTGAAACACGCGCAGAGAATCCGCGAGAAAGACGAAGAACGGGAAAAGCAGGGCGCACATCGGCAGAAAATAGTAGGTTCTTGTTTCCAGAATCGCCGGATGTTTCGCATACATTGCGATGGAACAGACAAGGCATGCTCCGCCGGTGTGGAGAACGATGAGCGGAAACAGCCATTTCCCGGTTTTCTGTGCGCTTGCCACTGCTCCGGAAAAGATCAGAATGGCAAAAATGATCCCGACAGACAATGCCGCGAACCCGTTTCCCCTGTTCAGCAGATAGCCGAGATTCGCAAACAGAAATTCCGCTCCGTTCAGGATCGTTTCCGATTGAAAAGCGGGAGGCATATTTTGCATGGCAAACGATGGCGTGTATCCATTCCAGTATTGAATCAGAGCCGGTGCGATAAAGAAATTGTAGAGCGCGGCGAAAAGACATGCGCAGATTCCCGCAATGCCTGCCCCGGCCAATGGCTGGACGGGAAGAGAAAATTTCTTTTGTGCAGAGAGGAGCAGTCCTGTTCCGACCGTGTAGAGAGAGACAAAGAAGAGCGCCTGTCTGTCAAAAAGCGGCGCAAGCACAAGAGCCGCGGCGAGTCCGGCAAACGCTCCGGGTGCATTTTTGATGCAGGTCTTCCGGAAAAGGTAAATGGTCAGATAGACAATGAGCGTGAAAAGAAACGCGGTCCCGTGTTTTGCCGAGCGGAAATACATGTTGGCGGAAACGCAGGGCAGAAGAACAAACGCCAGCGAGAAGAGCGTTGCAAAATATCCCGGAAGCTGAGGAAACAGCTTGCGGGTCCCGTATTGCTGAACCAGCACAGTCAATACCATTAGAAACCACTGGCTGAAAGAATAGAAGTGGACGGCTCCCAGTTTTGCGGACCATGCGAGAAAGCGGACATCCCAAAGGTCGACAAGATAACTCAATTCCCGCGCCTGGTAGTTGCCGAGATCTGTGCTGACCGGATCGAAAATGATTGCTCCGAGCGGTTTCCCCGCGAGGTTCAGGTAGTGCGGAATGTAACCAACGGTTTCAACATGGAAGCCTCCTCCGGCGGAAAAAAGCGCTTCGAGCAGGAGAATTGCCGCCAGCAGACAGTCACGGTGATCGCATCCCATGCAGAGGGGAGGAGCGGATGGAGGAAAATATTGTTTTTCATTGTGCGCGTTCCCGTTTTTGCATGGCCGCGGCACGTTTCTGCTGAAGCAGTGACATCAGGTCGTTTCGTGCTGGGAAGGGCGGCTGAGCAAGAACTTGATTCTGCGCTTTTGCATACCAGTAATCGGCGCGCGCCGCTGTTTTCTTTTCGGCGGATGCCGCCAGAAAGTCTCCATAAGCGACGAGCACGGGAAACAGTTGAAGGTCAAGAGCTCCATATCGGAGCCAATGTTCCGCGCGGACCGAGTCGCCATGCCAAGCACAGTATGCCGCCGTTTGAATCAGCGCATTGGCATTGCCCCAGAAAGCTGCCATTGTCATGGCGTCGTACGTTTTCTGCATTTGCTCCTCCGGAGAAAGCCGCGGTTCTGTTGCCGAGGAAGTATGTCTGCTTTGTATAAGCAGAAGCAGCGGCGGAAGAAAAATGGCGCAGAATGCGATTGTATAGATGATGTGCTTCTTCATAACGGTCCTCATTTTCCCTGATACTATAAATGAGAAACATCGGAATTCAAATTGTTTTGCGGAATATTCTTGACTTTCCGTTGCGGTATGGTAAATTACGAAAAAGAGGGAGCGTAGAATGAGAAAACCTGCGGGAAAAGGGGTTCGGGAGATTGCGGCGGAGACGGGATTCAATATCTCGACCGTTTCGCGCGCTCTGAACAACCGGCCGGGCGTTTCGGCGCAGGCCGCGGCGGAAATCATCCGCGCGGCCAGAAAAATCGGATGGAAAAACGGGAAAACGACGGCGTATGCGGTTCTCCTGCCCGGAAGCAGAGTCGCTCTCGCTTGGTACACGCTCAACATGCTCGACGCCATTCGCGACGAGGCGCTGCGGCGCGGCGTGCTGCTCGAAATCTTCTTCGCCGACCATGCGGAACTCCTGCGGGAACGGGCGGTGGACGGAATTTTATCGCTGGATTTCAGCTCGCAGATCGTCCGCAAGCTCAGCACGGTGCTGCCCGCGGTCTGTCTCAATGATTTTTCGTGGCGGATCGGCGACATCTATTCGGTCTGCTCCAATGCGGGGCAGGGGGTGCGGCGCGCGGTCTCCCTGCTGCTTTCCTATGGACACCGCAAAATAGGAATGCTCGTCAACGGCAGCCGCGAAACCGAAAGCAACCGCGAACGCGCGGAGGCGTTTGAAACCTGCATCGCCAGTTGTGCGCTGGATCCGGCTTCTTCCGTTCAGAGCCGTTCCGTTTCACCGACGGGGGGCGGGAATCCTTATCTGTTCGGGGATATGCGGCGGCTCGTGGAGACGGGCGTCACCGCAGTGATCAACTGCGGCGAAAGCGAGTCGGTGGAGGCTCTGACCGCGCTCCGGCTCTGCGGCCTGCGCGTCCCGCAGGATATCTCCCTGATCTGCTGGGAGGTTCCCCGTTTTTCCAAATATCTGGAGCCTTCGCTGACGACCGTTCAGCAGAATTTCGAGGTGCTCGCCCGTGAGGCGTTCGATATGCTGGAGCGTCTGCGCCGCGGCGAAGCGGTCTCTTCCGACGTCCTTGTTGACTGTCTTCTGCATGAACGCGGTTCGGTTGCGATTCCGGCACATAAATAATGTTGCATTGATCGGCTTTTCTGTTGCTTTCTTTTGCGTCGATTCCTGATGATTTGCTCTTGTTTTTTCCGGTTGCACGGTGCAAATTATGGAGGAACCCGAAAAAAACAGAGGAGTTGTTCCATGAGAGAAAGAGGTTACAAATCGCTGCTGACCCGCTATGAAGGGAATCCGATCTTTGCCCCGGAGGAATTTCCGTGGTGTCCAGCGGACCAGGTTTTCAATCCCGGTCAGGTCATGACGCCGGACGGACGCACCATTCTGCTGGTTGCGGTAATTCCGCGCAATGAAAAGTTCGCCCGCTGCCATGTGGCGGAGAGTACCGACGGCCTACACTTCACAATCCGCAAAAAGCCGATTTTTGAAGTGGATCCGGACAAAAAATTCGGTGACCTCGATTTTCATCCCATCGACTGCCGCGTGACTTACTTTGCGGAGGAGAACTGCTACTACATCATCCGTCCGGCGAACTCTGAGTGGGGCTGCTGCGCTCTGCTTTACCGCACAACCGATTTCGAGACGGTTGAGCCGATCGAAATCACCGCGCTTCCGCACAACCGCGTGCCGTGTCTCTTCCCCGAAAAAATCAACGGACAGTATGTCCGTCTGGAACGTCCGTACAGCGTCGGTGCGCCGTATGAAAAATCGTTTGCGCACATCTGGCTTTCGCGCTCGAACGACCTGATCCACTGGGGGGAGCACCGTCCGCTGCTCAAGCGCGGCTTCGTTCCCTGGAACGGTCTCAAAGTCGGTCCGACCGTTCCCATCAAAACGGAGAAGGGGTGGCTTGAAATCATTCACGGCGTGCAGAACACTTTCTGCGGCTTCCGCTACAGTCTCGGCGCATTGCTGCTTGATCTGGAGAATCCGGAAAAGATTCTCGGCTGCATGAAGAGCTATCTTCTGACTCCGGAGACCGAGTATGAACACCTCGGCGTCATTCCGGAAGTCTGCTTTGCAACCGGCGCGGTTGTCGAACCGGAAACCCGTCAGCTTCGCATCTACTACGGCGGCGCGGATACCACAATCAACCTTGCAACCGGAAACGTCGACGAGATTGTCGAATGGTGCCTGGAAGGAAAATAATCATGAACATCCAGATTGACAAGGACAATACCCGCTTCCTCCTCACAAACGATGTGATGAGCTACGGCTTCACTCTGATGGAGACCGGGCTTCCCGTCAACCTTTACTGGGGCGCTCCGCTCTTCTGCTCGGATGACATGCCGACTCCGGAACAGCGCCAGGTCTACCGTCACAGAAGCATGGCGGATGTGACGGCGTTTTACCGTGAACTTTCCGTTTTCGGCGGAAAATTCTTTGACGAATCCGCGCTCAAATTCACCTTTCCCGACGGGATCCGCGCGTCCGATTTCCGTTTCACCGGATTCGAGAAGGGGGATGACTCGCTCGTTCTCTCCTTCCGCGACGCAATGCATCCGCTGGTGCTGAAGCTCCGCTACAAACTTTATAAAGAGGTGCTTGTCCGTTCCTGTTCTTTCATCAATGAAGGCAATGCGGGAATCGGCGTGGAAAACTTCGCTTCCGCAACCTGGCATCTTCCGGGCGACGTGACCGACTGGCGCGTCACTCATCTCGCCGGACACTGGGGCAAAGAGGCGATGCCCTGCCATGAAAAGCTTACTCCGGGCAAGTTCACGATCGAAAGCCGTACAGGCATCACCGGACCGTACCATATCCCGTTTTTCGCGATGGATGACGGTTCCGCAAACGAGTTCTCCGGACGCGTTTTCTTCGGTTCGGTTCTCTGGTCGGGCAACTGGAAAATCGTTTTTGAGCGCGACTGTTACGAGCGCGGCAACATTTCCGGCGGCATCAACGATTTCGATTCCCGCTTCACTCTGAAACCGGGTGAAACGTTCGATACTCCGGACTTCGTTGCCGGTTTCACTCCGGACGGTTTCGGCGAAATGAGCCGCATCCTTCACCGCTGGCAGGACGACTCGCTTCTGCCGTCCGGCGTTGCGCACAAGGAGCTCCCGATGCTTACAAACACCTGGGGCAGCCTCGCGCTGAATGTCAATGTGAAGAATGTGATCGAGACTGCACGCACCGCCGCAAGAATCGGATCCGAACTGTTTGTTATTGACGACGGCTGGCAGCATGCGCTCGGAGACTGGTATCCCGATCCCGTCAAATTCCCGAACGGTCTCCGTCCGGTGATCGAGGAGGTCGCCAAGCTCGGAATGACTTTCGGCCTCTGGATTGAGCCTGAGGCGTTTGAGATCAAGAGCAATCTCTACAAGGAGCATCCCGAGTGGGCAATGGCTTATCCCGGCTGCGAACCGGATGTCCGTTACCGCGGAGACGCCGACCGTCACAGCATGATGCTCAACCTCGCCAACCCCGAAGTCGCAGATTTTCTCTACACCTCCATTCACAAGCTGGTTGCGGAGACGGGCATCAGCTATCTCAAGCTGGATATGAACACCTTCTTCTCCTCTCCCGGCGGCGCGGAACGCATCTGGATTGATTATGCGCACAACCTCGACTGGATTTTCCAGACCCTCGCGAAGGATTTCCCGTCCCTCCTGATGGAGAACTGCGCAAGCGGAGCCGGACGCACTTCACTTCAGATGACCCGTTCGTTCGGGCGCATCAACCGCAGCGACAACCAGGACGCCCTTGACATTCTGAAGCTTCATGAGGGCTTTACCTACATGAACATGCCGCGCATGGCGGGCGGAGCGTGCCACATCAGCGATACGATGCGCCACGTGAACAACCGCACCACGCCGCTGAAGTTCCAGGCATATTGCGGAATGCTCGGCTCGCTCGCATGCGGCAAGCCGCTCGGCAAGTGCTCCGATGAGGAAATTGCGGAAATCCGCTCTTACGTCGATCTCTACAAAAAGCTTCGTCCGGTGATTCACAACGGCGATTTTTACCGTCTGGCAAGCGCGTTCGAACATCCGTATGCAATCTACGAGTATGTCGCGAAAGACCGTTCCGAGGCGGTTGTCTTTGTGCTTGGCGCCTCCATCCAGTTCGGCGACCGGGTTCCCTTCTTCCTGGTTCCGGGACTTGATCCGGATGCGGTTTACGAGATTGAATGTCATGGAACCGTAATTCCGGATCAGGCGGAATATTTTGCGGAATTCGCAAAATACACCCCGATGACCGGACGCGGTCTCGCTCAGGTTGGCCTCCATGCCGCTCTCGTTGGCGATTACGATTGCCGCATCCTGCATCTCAAACGGAAATAACCTGGCGTCGGTTGCGCTGAATTTCGGCGGAGAAGAGTCCAGGCTCTCTCCGCCTTCTTTTTTCATTTGAAACAAAAAAATCCCGGCGGATCTGTTTCAGTCTGCCGGGATTCAGCCTTACCAGCGGCCTCTGTGATGACGCGGCGGAGGCGGCGGTGGCGGAACGTTGTAAACCCGCGGTCCGGGACCCCATGCCGGCGGAGGCGGTGGATATCCATAGAATGGATACGGCGGAGGCGGCGGTGGCGGATACGCATAATAAACCGGCGGCGGTGGTGGCGCAACCGTGTAGACCACGGGCGCAATAGCGCTCCGCACCGCTCCGCCGATTCCCGCGGCGAGCGCGACGCCGTCGTTGCGGTAACAATGCGGCGGCGGAGGCGGCGCTGCAAATACGCTCCCGCATACGGTGACGGAACAGACTGCTGTCAGAAGAAGTTTCATTGCTTCCATGATGGCACCTCTCTTTGTGTTTGGTTCAGATCTTTTTTTGTT
>URNE01000013.1 GCA_900549045.1 uncultured bacterium
CGGGCGCAGGGGCGTAGGTCTTGGGCTCAAGACGGGCGGCACGCTCGTCGGCGCCGGCGCGGAGACTGCCCTCGGGCTCGCTCACACGGACGTCCGCCGCGGGGACCGCGGGGCGCTCGGGAGCGGAGACCTTCTTTGCCACAGGCTCGTCGTCGGCGGTCGCGTCCTCAATGGCGCGCTTGACCTTGCCAAGCATGCGACCGAAAGCGTAGGAGCCCTTGTCAACGGCCTCGCCGGCAGCCTTGCCCGCCTTGTGCGCAGCCTCGGAGCCCTTAACCTTGGCCTTGGCAAAACCTTCACCGGCCTTCGCGGCAGCGCCGCCGCCGAGCATGCGTCCGAGCTCCGCGATGCGCTCTTTTTTCGAAAGGAGACGGATCGTACTGACCGCTGCCTCCGCCGTCGTCGTTTTGACCACGGAGAAATGACGGTCCGCACGCGCGGCGACCTGCGCAAGATGCGAGATGCAGAGAATCTGTTTCTTCGTTCCAAGCTCGTGCAGTTCGCCCGCAACGACAACCGCTGTCTCGCCGCCGATGTTCGCATCGATTTCATCAAACACCAGAGTGCCGATCTCATCGACTTCAGCAAGAACCGTTTTCACAGCAAGCATCACTCGCGAAAGCTCGCCGCTGCTCGCGACCTCTTTCAGAGGCCTGACCGGAACTCCCGGGTTCGCGGAAAACAGAAATTCTATGCGGTCCGCACCGTTCGGCCCCGGACGCGATTCGCCGAATTCAACTTCAAACGCCGCGCGTTTGAAACCGAGTTTCATGATCTCTTCGCGCAGTTTGGCGGAAAGGTCCTCCGCCGCGGATTTGCGCGCGGCGGTCAGCTTTGCACAAAGCGCAAGATGCGCGGAACGGGCGGCGGAAAGACGCGTCTCCAGCTGTTCGCGTTCACGCGCGGAATTCTCGAAAAGCTCCAGACGGCGGCGCGAATTATCCAGTTCCGTCAGGACATCCGCAATTTCCGGACCGTATTTGCGCTTGAGCGTCTGAAGAATCTGAATCCGCTCCTCCAGGGCGGCAAACTCGGATTCATCCAGTTCCACCGCGGAAGCACGGGACTGCAGGTCATCGGTAAGCTCGGAAACCGCATCGGAAATCTCATCGCATTTCGCAAGGAATCTGTCCGCATAGCCCGGATCGGCGGTCTCCAGCGGACGCAGCAGGCGGCGGACGGAGGAGAGGCGGTCCATGATCGAATCGTCGGATTCGTTCAGCGCGGCGGAGGCGGCGGAGGCGATTTCAAGAATTGTTTTTGAGTTCGAAGCGGCGGCGTGGGTCGCTTCCAGCCGTTCGTCTTCGCCGGGCTCCGGATTCTGAGACTCGATTTCAGAAACAACCCGCCGCAGCCGCTCCGCTTCATCAGCATCGGGCATGGTACGCTGAAATTCCTCCTGCTCCGCTTCAACCTTGCGGATCGCATCCCACGCGGCGGAAACTTCGTTCAGAAGATCATCCAGACGCGCAAAGCGGTCGAGTGCATTCAGCTGCGCGGAAGGTTTCATCAGCCCGAACGCCTCGTGCGGACTGTGGACGTCAACGAGCAGTTCCCCGATCGTGCGGAGAATCTGCGCGCTTGCAGGAGACGAATTGACAAAGATCCGTCCGCCCGACTGCGTAAAGACGCGGCGGACGAGCAGAGCGGAATCCTCGCAGGGTTCAAGTCCGTACTCTTCCAGCAGAGCCGCGATGCGCGGGGCGGAAACGGGGTCCAGACGGAATTCGCCCGCGATTTCGCAGCGCTCGGTTCCCTGACGGATGGCGGATTTTTCAAATCTTCCGCCAAGCAGCAGGGCGACTCCGCCCATGAGCACGGATTTGCCCGCGCCGGTTTCGCCCGTAACGGCGTTGAAGCCGGGAGAAAATTCAATATCGGCCTCCTCGACCAGCGCCAGATTTTTGATGTGCAGCCATTTCAGCATAGTTCAATCCTCGTCGGAAACCCTTGCATGCTTGGAATAGAACGAGGGCTTGACCGTTTTCGCATAAGAAGGATACTTCGCCCTGAGTTCCGGCGACGCATTCTCCGGGATGTACTGGAAACGGTTGTAAAGCCAGAGGTATTGCTCCGGAGCCATGCGGATCAGATTTTCGGTCATTTTCATGATGTCCTGAATCACTTCTTCTTCGGATGCATACTCGGACGCGGGCTTCGGAAGCGGGTCCATCGTCGCCTTGAAATGTCCGTTCGGAAGACGGATGCAGGAACCGACGGCGATATACGCGTTTTTCTTCAGCACCATTGTCCCTGGGAAGCGCGAAACGGGAACGGGAAGTCCGAACATATCAACGAACGCGCCGCCGTTCCGCGCCTTGATGTTCTGATCGACGAGCATCCCCGCGACTGAACCGTTTTCCATTGCGTGCACGAGTTTCATCATGCCGCCTCGCGACTCGATGATGCTCACATTCTTCACGGAACGTCCGCCCGTAATCAGGCGGCTCAGGTAGGGATTGCGCGGGGTGCGGACAACGGTCGCCATTTTGAATCCGAAGTAGAGTCCCAGCGCCATGCCCGAGAACTCCCAGTTGCCGTGATGCGGCGTAATGAGAATGACGGGGCGTCCTTCCGCAATGCACTTGCGCACATTTTCCGCAACGGCGGCGAGATTCGGCTGAACGTCAATCATCTCCTTCACCTTCTCCGGACGGTTGTGGAACCAGAAGAGCTCGCAGACAGTCTGAACGAGATTCGCAACGCAGCGGCGGGATAGATCGAAAATCTCCTTTTCACCCTTTTCCGGAAAGGCGCAGCGGAGATTTTTGCGGATCAGTCCGCCGACCGGCGGAAGCGGAACCGCAAGCCACGAAAAAAGCCAGCCGAGAAAACGGAATGTCCCGCGCGGCAGAATCTCCATGAATTTCATGAAGACAAGAGCGGCAAGATAGACGATGTACTGAAGCACGCGTTTCATCGTTTACTGCTCGTTATGTTCCCGCAGATAATTTTCCGCGCGGACAAGATCCTCCGGAGTATCGATTCCGATGCTCTGGAAGTGCGTTTTGACGACTTTGATCTTCATGCCGTTTTCGAGAGCGCGCAGCTGTTCAAGCTTTTCGCATTTCTCCAGCGGACTCTCCGGAAGAGAGACGAAACGCTCCAGCGCGGCGCGGCGGTACGCATAGATGCCCCAGTGACGGTAGAGCGGCATGTCGGTTCCGCCCGTCCGCAGGAACGGAATTTCGGAACGGCTGAAATAGAGAGCGGAGCCATCCGCGCCCACGACGACTTTCGGCAAATTCGGATTCGAGGCGATCTCCGCACGGGTCGAGGGAACGACAACGGTCGCCATGTCCGGCTGATCCGCTCCCGCCATGACGTCGATGAGGGAATTGATGACTTCCGGCTTCATGAACGGTTCGTCTCCCTGAACATTGATGATGACGTCGCATTCGATATTTTTCGCGGCTTCCCAGATGCGGTCGGAGCCGGAGGGATGATCCGGGGAGGTCATGACCGCCTCCGCGCCGAAACCTTCCGCAATCGCCTTCACCTTTTCGCTGTCGGTCGCGATAAGCACGCGATCCGCTCTGGATTTTGACGTGCGTTCCCAGACCCATTGAACTATCGGCTTTCCGCCGAGTTCGGCAATGACTTTTTCCGGGAATCTTGTACTTGCAAGCCGTGCGGGAATGACGGCGATTGTTTTCAGCTGTTCCATTATCTTTCTCCTGTTTTTACCGTAATATATACCATGCGGGCGTTGAATGCAAATCAGTCGAAAACGACCTTCCAGTCCGGATCGCGGGAAGCGTCGAAACACATGCGGATCTGCGCGGCGGTGTTTTTCTCCTCCGCAAGCGGGGGAAGACCGTTTTCCGCGAAATACGCGAATCCGGTCGTTTCCAGATTTTCGCGAAACGCTCCGCCGACCTCGCCGCAGAGAACGAACACCTTGCAGATTCCGTATGCGTACGGAGGCGGATTGTGCCGGTTGCGGTCCTGCACGGCTATCAGGCGGAGCGCGGCGACCTCAAGCCCGGCCTCCTCGCGAACCTCCTTCTCGGTGTTGGAGCGGATGGATTCGCAGAGATCGACCCAGCCGCCGGGGAGCGACCACCTGCCGCTTTTCTCGTGAACGAGCAGAATCTTTCCGTCGCGGAAGATCGCGGCGCGCGTATCAAGCTTCGGAGTCTGGAAGCCGCGCTCGTTGCAGAAAAGCGACTTCACAGTCTCAAACGGAAGCTCCGTCTTTGCGGCGAGCATTTCCGCGGCGAGTTCGCGGATGCGCTCAAAACGTTCCGCATCATAGGGATCTTTGGAATAGGTCACGCCCGCCTGCCCGATGAATTGAAGTTCCATCGCCTGGCGCAGAAACGGCGAAAGTGAACCGCAATCATCAAGACGCTGCGCCACTTCGGCGGGTACGGCGAAGTAATGCGCGGCGCGGATATGCCGAACCGAATGCGCACCCCAGACAGCGAGTCCGAAGGCGGCGTTTGCTCCGGCGGCGCAGTTGGCGTCATGAACCGTATCGCCCACGAAGAGAGCGTCCTCCGGCGGACAGCCCGCGCGGCGGAGGCCTTCCAGCAGGGGGGCGGGATTCGGCTTGTGCAGAACCGTGTCGGTCGCGGTGATCATCAGATCCGGCTCAAAGTATTGCGCAAGATGAAATCCCTGCGAAAGCTCCGAGCGGTTTTTCGAGGTGACGATTCCCAGACGGATTCCGGCGTTTTTGAGTTCGCCGAGCATTTTTTCGATTCCGGGGAACGGCTTGATCTCGCCGTCGCGGCGCACCACGCGTTCCTCCCACATCCGCCCGAAACGGCCGGGGTCGGAAAGCTTCAGCGCGGCGGCGGTGTCGGACGTCGGAATACCCCAGAAACGCTGGAGCTCCGCAAGGCTGTAATGTTTCCCCGTGAGTTCAAGAAGCGTCGCCTGAAGCTCCGGCATGACGATCGGCTCGGTGTCGAGAAGCGTTCCGTCGATGTCGAAGAAAATGCAACGGTATTTCATTGAGCCTCCACAAGCTCCCTGATGAAACGCGGCGGACGCGCCGGGCGCCCCGTCTTCATGTCCACGCACGCGTGAATGGAGAAGCCCTCCACAAGAAGTTTTCCGCGGCAGAAAATCTGACAGGCGATTTTCACGCGCACGCCGGAAGCTTCCGCGAAACAGCCGGTAATGTCGAGAACATCGTCGTAGCGCGCGGAGGCTTTGTAGCGGCAGTTCGCCTCGATCACCGGCATTGCGATCCCCTCTTTTTCGAGTTCGAGATAGGTGTGCCCCGTCTCGCGGAGAAGTTCGTTGCGGAAACGTTCAAAATATTCAAAATAGTTTGCGTAATAGACAACCCCCATCTGGTCGGTGTCCGCATACGGAACGCGGTAGGAAAGAACGACTTTGTTTCTGATTTTGCGGAGCATGAAATCAATGGTCTCCCGCAGGTTCATTCCGCTGTTGTCGAGCGGAACGGCGTCCTCCGCCTGACGGAGCGGACCGACTGCGCGGGTCGAATCGGCCTTGTCGCGCGCGACGATTTCGGCGGCGACTCTTGCGATTTCCTCTTCCGAGGGCGTTCCGCCATCCTGAAGCAGGCGGCGTTTCGCGCGGGCTTCAGGAGATGCGGTCAGGAAGAACTTGTATTTCGCATCGGGAAAAACCACGGTTCCGATGTCGCGTCCCTCCATGACGACGAGCGCGCCGTCCGCCATTTTGCGCTGCCATTCGACGAGTTTTGCGCGGACCGCGGGAACCGCCGCGATTGCCGAAGCTCCCGCGGAAATTTCGGGAGTGCGGAGCGCATCGCCTGGAACCGCTCCGTCGACTTCGAGTTCCAGTCCGTCCGCGCCCGGAATAAAACGCATCGAGGTATTTGCGAGCATGTCATCAAGCTTTGCGGGATCGGGGTTCTTCGGATCGATTCCGAGCTTGAGCGCCTTCCATGCCGCCGCGCGGTACATGGAACCGGTGTTGATGTGAATTGCGCCCGGGATCGCCTCCGCGAGCATCTGCGCCGCCGAGCTTTTGCCGGATGCGGCGGGACCGTCTATTGCGATTGCATTGACTGCCATATCAGCCTCTCTCATTCCTGAATTTTATCGACGTATTCCTGAAAATCCGCGGGAAACGGAGCCTCGAAGGAGAGCTCCTCTTTCGTAAACGGATGCGGGAAAGTTATTTTCCATGCGTGAAGCATCTGCCGCGACGCTGGGATGCGCCCGTTTCCGCCGTACGTGCCGTCACCGATCACCGGTGAGCCGAAATACGACATGTGAACGCGGATCTGGTGTGTGCGTCCCGTCATGATCCGCACCTGAAGCAGAGCGGCGGTGACATTCCCGATCTTGCCGCGCTTGAGCGTGGTGAAGCGCGTGTACGCATCCTTTCCGCCGCTGCGCACCACCGCCATTTTCTTGCGGTTGACCGGATGACGCCCGATCTGCGTGCGGATTTCCGCCGCAATCACTTTCGGACACGGCGCGACGATTGCCGCATAGGTCTTGGAGACCTCGCGGTCGGCGAACATCCTGCTGAGCTTGTGCATCGCCACGCCGTTTTTTGCTATGACGAGACAGCCGGAAGTGTCCTTGTCCAGACGGTGCACGATGCCGGGACGCATCGGATCATCCTCTTCTCCGAATTCGGAAACCAGATCGCTGTCGCGTCCGAGCAGCGCATTGACCACGGTTCCCGTGCAGTTCCCCGCGGCGGGGTGAACGACCATCCCGGCGGGCTTGTTGATCACCAGCAGAGCATCGTCTTCGTAAAGGACGTCCAGCGGAATTTCCTCCGCTTCCACATGCTCCATCGGGGAATCGGAGGGCGGCTCGAAGGAGATTTCGTCCCCTTCCGCAACCATCGTGCGCTTGGCGGCGCAGACTTTGCCGTTCAGAGTCAGCTTGCCGGCGTCAATTAGTTTCTGCACCTGGACGCGGGAGTATTCGCCTTCCGCATGTTTTGTGACACACTGGTCGATGCGGATGTTTGCAAAACCGGATTCGACCGTAAACGTGATCCGCTCCTTATTCCGCGGCATTTCCGCCTCTCCTTCCCGCGTACCAGAAGAGAACCGCCGCGGCGGGAATCATCAGGAAGAGCGCAACCGCCTGCGAAGGAGTGAATACGCCGATATGATCCGTGTGATCTCCGCGCATCAGCTCCATGGTGAAACGCATGACCGCATATGCCGCAAGATAGATCGCCGCCACGCCGCCCGGACGCTTCACCTTGCGCAGGAGGAATATCAGCAGAACGCCGATCAGCAGATTGCAGAACGATTCGTAAAGCTGGACCGGGATCAGCGGCATGGATTCAGACGCGGTCCTGACAGCGGAATAGAGGTCGCGCGGATTCGCGGGATAGCACACCGCCGGAGCCGAGCCTGCGGGGAACACGACCGCGGGGAATGCCGAATCCGCCGCAAGCGGTTTTCCGAAGCAGCAGCCCTGCATGAAACAGCCGATCCGCCCGAAGACGTGTCCGAACGCAACCGCCGGAGCGTAGATGTCAAGCACCTTCAGCATCTGCAGTTTTTTCCATTTGCAGTAGAGCATGACGACCGCAAGGGCGACGATGAAACCGCCGTAGAAGACGAGTCCCCCCTTGTCGATGCGGATGACGTCAAGAAGATTGTCGCGGAACTGGTCGTGGAACTGGACGACGTAGAAGAGGCGCGCCCCGGTGACGCCGCCGAAGATGGCGATCAGGGCGAGGTCGAAGACGTTGTCGGAGGTGAGCCCCGCGTGTTTGCGTTCGATCAGCAGCGTCGCCATTGCGGTGACGAATGCCAGCGCGACGAACACTCCATACCAGTGAATGGAGAGTTTCCCGACTGTAAAAGCGATTTCGTGCATAGTTTCCGTTTCTTTCGTGATTTTTTTGTCATGTCAATGGATTTTTCGTGTTTCCGGTGTATACTTTACACCAACAATTCAAAAAGGCAAAAGGGAAAGGAAAGTTTTTTATGACCGAACAGATCGCGGCGCATCTTGACGCCATCGCCCAGTACGCCCCCGTGTGGGGATTTCTGCTGATTTTCATCTTCATGACGATTGAAAGCTCGTTCATCCCCTTCCCCAGCGAAGTGGTGATGATCCCCGCCGGCTTCCTCGCATTCAAAGGACAGCTGACCACGGGGAATCCGTGGATCGACTGCATCATCGCGGTCGTCGTCGGCTGCCTCGGGTCCATCGCCGGAGCATACATCAACTACTATCTTGCGTTGAAGCTCGGACGGACATTTCTGCACAAGTACGGCAAATATTTCTTTTTGAAGGAGCCGACTCTCGACCGTGCGGAGGAGATTTTCCGCAAATACGGCGAACTCGCGACTTTTGTCTGCCGTCTGCTCCCCGCGATCCGCCAGCTGATTTCAATCCCCGCCGGACTCGCCCGCATGCCGCTCAAAAGTTTCACTGTCTACACCACCCTCGGCGCGGGAATCTGGATCATCATCCTCACAGCAATCGGCGGATATTTCGGACATCTCACGGCGGACATGACCTATCTTGAGATGATCGAAAAAGGCAAAGAAATCATCTCGAAAAACTACGGCTGGATTCTGCTCGGACTCGTTGTATTTGTCGCAGCATACCTGCTGGTTCACCGCAAAGTCATGAAGAAGGCGTGAACGCGTTCGGCCGACGCCGCCCGAACCCAGGGGAGACCGGTTGCATTTTAATTGGTGCAGCCGGTCTTTTTTCTGCGACCGGCAATTTCCTCGCCGAGACGCGCTGCCCGGAGATTTAAAATCAAAAACGCCGCTCTGCCGCTGCGGAGGCGGAAGAGCGGCGCGAACGTGTGTCCGTTTCAGATTACTTCAGAGCGTTTCCGGAAACCTGAACTTCTTTCACAGAGAACAGAAGCAGCCAGGAGCTCGTCTTGAAGGAGGTAAGGTCGTTGACGCGGTTCGCCTCCATATCTTTCGCACGCTTCGTCAGCATGCTGACGGCGTTGTCGATGCGGACCGTATCCTTGAACAGAGTCGTGGAACCCGGAGCGGCGGAGCTTCCGGTCATCAGCGGGAGAATGCCGAAGAGGTAAACGCCCCAGATTTCTCCGTTGACGTGCACGGGAACCGTGGTGACGTCAGAGTCGGAAAGTTTCATTCCGTGAACGGTGGTTCCGGTCGAAATCGAGGAGCACGCGGTGAAAGTCACGGCGAGCACGGCGGCCATTGCGGCCATGAAGAATTTCTTTGCCATTTTGTTGCCTTTCGTTTGGTTCTGTTTCTTTTGGAAATGTACATCCACTTTTGCGCGGTTGCAAATGGATTTTTTCATTTCTCCACAAGAATGTTGTCAATGAGGCGCGTTTTACCGAAATAAACCGCGAGCGGGAACATCATCGAACCGCCGATTTCCGTAATCGGCTCCAGCGTTTCCGAATCCACCGCTTCGATATAATCCACGACTCCGGATGAGGCCTCTATCGACGCGCGCAGCTCCGCAAGCATCGCGGCAAGATCGGTTCGGCCTGATTCGATCTCCGCTTTCAGCTTCGCAAGTCCGCGCGAAAGAGAGAGCGCATTCCGATGCTCCTCCTCCGAGAGGTATTTGTTGCGCGAGCTGCGGGCGAGACCGTCGGCTTCACGGATGATCGGGGAAATCACAATGCGGATCGGGAAGTTCAGATCGCGCACCATGCGCTTGATAATCCGCGCCTGCTGACCATCCTTCTGACCGAACACCGCAATGTGCGGCAGTGTCGCAAGGAACAGCTTGGAAACAACGGTCGTCACGCCGCGGAAATGAATCGGACGCGTCTTCGCGCAGAGCCCCTTCGAGAGCTTCTCCTCGATAACCCACGTAGAGGAGTCCTTCGGATACATCTCATCGGCGGTCGGCGCGAAAACGGCGTCGACGTTCTTGCTTTCGAGCAGCGTCGTATCGTGCTCGAAGTCGCGGGGATACTTGTCGAAATCCTCGTTCGGACCGAACTGGGTCGGGTTGACGAAGATGGTGACGATGACGGTGTCGGCGCCGTTTTTGCGGGCGGTGTCGATCAGCGAGAGGTGTCCCTCGTGCAGAAATCCCATGGTCGGAATGACGGCAAGGGTGGCGCCGGCGCGGCGTTTCGCGTCGGACCATTCCTGCATTTCACGGATCGTACGGATGATTTTCATTTCAGCTTTCACTCTTTCTTATGCGTTGGCTTTGCGGATGCGTTCCGCAACAGATTTTTCGTAAGCATCGAAATCGTCGATCATGACTCTGGCGACTCCGCTCTTCATGGCGGCTTCGGCGACGCGGGCGGCGACGCGCGGAACCACGCGGGTGTCGAACGGTTTCGGAATAACGTAAGTTTCCTTCAGCGGATTCTCGCCGTCGAACACGCCGTTCGCCGCATCCTGCGGATAGGCTTCCTTCAGCTGGGCGAGAACATCCGCCGGAATCGGTTCCGACGCGATCTCCGCAAGAGCTTTCGACGCGGCGAGCTTCATTGCTTCGTTGATATCCGTTGCGCGGACGTCAAGCGCACCGCGGAAGATGCCGGGGAAGCCGAGAACGTTGTTCACCTGGTTCGGGAAATCCGTGCGTCCGGTTCCGACAACCGCCGCTCCGGCATCCTTTGCATCCTGCGGATTGATTTCCGGAACGGGGTTCGCCATCGCGAAAACCACCGCGCCCGGAGCCATCGACGCCACCATTTCCTTCGTCAGCGCGCCGCCGACGGAGACGCCCATGAAGACGTCCGCGCCCTTGATCGCTTCTGCGAGCGTGCGTTCGGTCATCGGGCGGGCAAAACGCTTCTTCTGATCATTCAGGTCGGTGCGTCCGCTGTGAATCGTGCCTTTGGAGTCACAGAGCGTGAAATTCTCGCGTCTGGCTCCGGCGGAAACATAGTATTCCGCGCATGCGATGCCGGCCGCGCCGGCGCCGTTCATGACGAATTTGCAGTTTTCAATCTTCTTGCCGACGAGCTTGAGCGCATTCAGGATTCCGGCGAGAGAGATGATCGCGGTTCCGTGCTGGTCGTCGTGGAAAACGGGGATGTTCATGGATTTCTTGAGAGCGGGCTCTATTTCAAAGCAGGCGGGCGAACCGATATCCTCAAGATTGATGCCGCCGAAGGTGGGTTCCAGAGTCTTGACGACTTCAATCACCTTCTTCGGGTCGGTCTTGCCGTTTTCCTGGAAGACGGAACCGAGACAGATCGGAATGGAGTTGATGTCCGCGAACTTCTTGAACAGCACGCTCTTGCCCTCCATGACGGGCAGTCCGGCTTCGGGGCCGATGTTGCCGAGGCCGAGAACCGCCGTGCCGTCGCTGACAACGGCAACCGAATTCGCGCGTCCGGTGTATTCCCAGACGGCGTCGGGATTGTTGTGAATTTCCATGCAGGGAACCGCAACGCCCGGAGTATAGGCGAGCGAGAGATCGTGCTGCGTGTTGCAGGGTTTGGTCGGGACGGAGGCAAGTTTGCCTTTCGGCGCGGAGCCGTGATACGCAAGAGCATCCTGCGCAAGTTTGGTTTTCGGATCGGTTGCCATTTTTATCTCCTTAATTCTTTAATAAATGTTCATGCTACAGGTTTGCGGACGGGGATGCCGCGTTCCGCGAGAAACTCTTTCGCCTGCGGAACCGTGAACGTTCCGAAGTGGAAGATACTCGCCGCGAGCACCGCGTGAGCTCCGCCGTCGCGAAAGACTTCATAGAGGTGTTCCAGCTTGCCGGCGCCGCCCGATGCGATGACGGGAACGGAAACTGCATCGGAAATGGTCTTGGTGAGCTCAATGTCATACCCGTTCTTGGTGCCGTCGGCGTCCATGCTGGTCAGGAGAATTTCCCCGGCGCCGAGCTCCACGCCCCGCTGCGCCCATTCGAGAGCGTCGATGCCGGTGTTGCGGCGTCCGCCGTGCGTGTAGATCTCCCAGCGTTTTTCACCCGGAACGCGGCGTGCGTCGATTGCAAGAACGATGCACTGGTTTCCGAAACGTTCCGCCCCCGCGCGGATAAGATCGGGATTCTGAATGGCGGAGGAGTTGACGGAAACCTTGTCCGCTCCGGAATTAAGCATTTTGCGCATATCTTCAACGGATCGGATTCCGCCGCCGACGGTCAGGGGAATGAAGACATTTTCCGCGGTTCTGCGGACAACGTCATACATGGAATCGCGGTTGTCGCTGGTTGCGGTGATGTCAAGAAAGACAAGTTCATCCGCTCCCTGACGGTCGTATTCGATCGCGGCTTCAACCGGGTCGCCGGCATCGATGAGGTTCACAAAGTTGACGCCTTTGACGACGCGTCCGCCGGTTACGTCGAGGCAGGGGATAATTCGTTTTGCCAGCATTGGTTCCATCCTTCGTTCGTTTTACTGTAATGTATCACGAAAACGGGAAAAGTCCAATGCAAACCGGAGGGAACTGCGGATTTTACTTTCCGAACTGAGCCCCGAACGCCTTCAGCCCCTGCTCGCGCTTCGCTTTGAACTGCGCGGCCGTGCATTCCAGAAGCCCCAGCAGACTCGTCAGTTTTTTCTTCGGAGACCAGTCCGCGTTCAGCTTCGGGATCATGCCGCCCGGACGGTACAGCGAATTGCCCTGCTCCAGATAAATTTTCCCGTCGCGGCATGAAACCGCATGGAAGCCGCATGCGGCGCCGAGAAGACGGAGACGAACCGTGGTCAGCATATTCTCCGCAGCATCAGGCAGCGGACCGTATTTGTCGCGGAGCTCCTCGTGGTAATCGTCGACCTGGGCGGGATCCTCGAACATCGCGAGACGGCGGTACGCCTCCAGACGCAGACGGTCGTCTTCGATATAATCCGGCGGAATCGCCGCGGCAAGATGCTTTTTGTCCGTATCAAGCGCGTATTCAAGAAAGTCCAGATTGAGATCGCAGGTAATCGGGCGGGCGTTTTTGATTCCGCGCAGATTGTTCGCGGCCTCGCGCAGAAGCTGGCAGTACAGATGAAACCCGATGGCGTCGACGTGTCCGCTCTGTTCCGCTCCGATGATGTTTCCCGCTCCGCGGATCTCAAGGTCGCGGATTGCCAGCTGGAAACCGGAACCGAGATGCGTGTAACGGCGGATCGCCTGCATGCGCCGGCGCGCATCACCCGTCATGATTCCAGACGGCGGAAGCAGCAGATACGCATACGCCTGGCGGTTCCAGCGCCCGACGCGTCCGCGCAGCTGATGCAGTTCCGCAAGACCGAACATGTCGGCGCGTTCGATAATCATCGTGTTTGCATTCGGGATGTCGATTCCCGATTCAATGATTGTGGTGCAGACAAGGACGTCGATTTTCCCTTCGATGAACTGCCCCATGATGCCTTCCAGTTCGGAACCGCGCATCTGCCCGTGAGCGACGGCGACGCGTGCGCCGGGAGCGAGAGAACGAACCTTCTCCGCCGCCTTCTCAATGGAGTTCACGCGGTTGTGAATGTAGAAAACCTGTCCGCCGCGTCCAAGTTCCCGCGCAAGCGCGGCGGAAACGAGAGAATCCTCCTGCTGGGCGACGACCGTATGAACCGGCAGACGGCGCGTCGGCGCGGTGGTGATTGCGCTCAAATCGCGCAGACCGGACATGGACATGTGGAGCGTTCGCGGAATCGGAGTCGCGGTCATGGTCAGCACGTCGACAGTCGAGCGAACCGCCTTGAGTTTTTCCTTGTGCTCCACGCCGAAACGCTGTTCCTCGTCGATGATGACAAGCCCGAGTTCGCGGAATTTGACTTCACTTCCGACAAGCGCGTGCGTTCCGATGATAATGTCAATGGAACCTTCCGCGAGACGTTCGATGATCTGCTTGCGCTCCTTTCCCATTTTGTGACGGGTCAGAGTTTCAATAACAATCGGGAATTCTGCAAAGCGTTCCGTAAAACTCAGATAATGCTGCTGCGCCAGAACCGTCGTCGGCACCAGCACGGCGACCTGCTTGCCGGAAACGGCGCATTTGAACGCCGCCCGCATCGCAACTTCCGTTTTGCCGTAGCCGACGTCGCCGCACAGCAGACGATCCATCGGACGCGACGACTCCATATCGCGCTTGATCTCTTCGATCGCCTTCTTCTGTCCCTCGGTTTCGTCATAGGGGAATGAATCTTCAAAAAGTTTCTGGTCGTAACCGTCTTTCGGGAACGGCATTCCGGGCGACGCTTTTCGGATTGCCTGCATCCGGAGCATTTCGCAGGCGAGCCCTTTTGCGGAACCGGCCGCCTCCTCCCGCGCTTTCGCCCAGCGGGAGGATCCCAGCTTCGAAAGCTGCGCCCCCTTCAGATGCGAACCGACATAACGGGAAACCAGATGAGCCTGCCAGACGGGAACGTAAATCACTTTTTCATCGGCGAACTCCAGCTCCAGCGACTCAATCGCGCTCCCCGCGGAACGAACCGTCTTGATGCCGCGGTAAAGACAGAGTCCGTAATTCAGATGAACCGTAAGATCTCCGACTTCGATATCCGCCATATTTTCGAGCTCGGTGCGAGATGCCTTGACAAGATCCTCCTCCACCTCGTCGGCAGTGCGGACGCGGTCTTTGCCGCGGAGACACGCGGGGAAAAGTTCGCGTTCTGTCAGGAACAGAGCCTTCTGTTTCGGGAACATCACTCCGCAGGGAATATGAAGCCGCTCCACGGAAAGTTTCTCCGATTCGGGAATGCCGTTTTCACGGAGCCATTCGGTGATATGCTCGAAATCGGAATCCTTGTGTGCGGCAAGGACGACCTCCATGCCGTCTTCGAGAGCATGTCCGACGAATTCGGCGGAAAGCCTGCGTGAAATCTCAGTCACCGAATCGCGCGCCTCTTCATCCGCGCTTGCGCGGAGAGCGGGAGAAACGCCGATGCAGGAACGTTCCGCTTTCCCGCCATGCTCAATGCAGTCGACTTCCGATTCCAGAATATGCACGGGCGCAAATTTTTTCCGGAACGCCTCCCAATGCTCCGCCGTTCTGCCGCCGCCGTATTTCTTGACCGCTTCCGCGCAGTCGTCGGGCGATTCCACAACAAGGGAACGGCCGGGGGCGTAATCGGAAAAATCAAAATACTCATCCGTCCCCTCGACCTGCTCGCAGCCGGAGCGGGCGATGATTTTGCAGGAATCGATTTCGCGGACGGAGCGCCCGTTGTCAGGCGTGTATTCGCGCAGAGAATCAATCTCGTTCCCGAAAAATTCGATGCGGACGGGAAGTTTCATTCCAGGAGAAAAGACATCGAGGATGCCGCCGCGTTTGGAGAATTCTCCGGAAGAGGCGGCCTGAGGCTCATCATCGTAACCGAGGGCGACGAGACGTTTGACGAGCCGCGCCATATCGACGGCATCGCCGCGGCGCAGAATGATCCCGGAGCCCTGGAATTCGTTCGGGTCGGGCGTCGGCGAGAGAAATGCAAGAACGGAGCCGATGACGATGTCCGGTGGTTTTTCGGAATTCATTCTTTCGAGCAGTTCCGCCCGGGCGGATTCGCAGTCAAGCGTGACGGTGTCGCGCCAGGAGCCTTCGGGAAGGAGCGCGGAACTCAGGGGATGCCCCGCGGCTTCCGCCCAGATGCGCAGTTCATGCTCGGTCTGCTCCGCAATGGCATACGAGGGAGCGGCAAACAGCATTTTCGTCCCCTTCGGAGCGCTCAGACAGAGGCGCAGAAGTTCAAGAGCCGAAGTGTCTTCATCCACGGCGATGCGGATATTCCCCTCCTTCCGCATAACCCGCAGATAGGATGAAAAAATATTTTTAAATTTATTTGCTTTCCCCGGTTGACTTTTTCTCATTTGGTGCTATCTTTCCTATTGCGTATGTCATCACACGCACCGGTTCATTGTGATCCGGTAA
>URNE01000014.1 GCA_900549045.1 uncultured bacterium
ATGTTCTGTCTACGAATATAGCTTCTATTCAGGACATTTCAACAGCGAATTTGCAGAATTCTAAAAAAAATACGATTTTTTTTCCCCGGAAAGCGTGAAAAGGCGCGCTTTTGCGCCGTTTTTCTCGAAAATCAGGGGGACGGCGTCGAGTTTTTCCCCCCGGAGCTGACGGCGGAACGATTCGAGCCACTCCGTCCGCGCCGTCGGCATGTCCAGTTCCCGGATGCTCAACTCCGTTTCTTCCGGAAGCGGAACGGGTTCATGCCAGAGGGAATGCCGGATCTCCCGGTTCCCTTCCGTGTGGCTGAATTTGGAGTTGCCGGAAAGAATCTGTCTGCGGCGTTTTTCCCAATCGCGGTCAAGGCGCACATTGTTCAGGCGCACCATTTCGCGGAAGAACGGTTCTGCGGCCTGGGAGAGGATGCGGCGGCGGTCGAGGCGCTGAATCAGTTCGTCCTCCGGAACGTCCATCCGGAGCGGAAGAAGCCAGCTGAGAATGTCGCGTATATCCTGTTCGTCCAGACGGTTCTTCCGGCGGATTCCGTACGTGTCGATCAGCGCATGTTCATTTGTTGCGGGATTGAGCAGAACATTCCCCGCATGAAAGTCGGGATGTGTCAGCGAATTTTCGCGGAAGCGGAAGGTTAGATCGAAAAAAACATCGAGCCAGTGCTGTTTTTTTCCGGCGTCGAAACGCGCTTCGGTGTACCAGTATTTGAGCGCGGAAATCCAGCCGTCGAGTGCGCGGGAGACGACTGCCGAGCTTGCGCCGCATCGTCCCCATGCCAGATATTCCGCACAGGGGATGCCGCATTCCAGAAGGAGTCGGCCGGATTTATATTCCGATTGCGCTTTGGAGAAGAAGCGGTTGCGGAGCCGATTCCAGAATCCCGGCTTGCGTTCGATTTTGACGAAACAGGCACCGGTTCCGCCGGCTGCGCGGCAGACGGAACGGACGGCGTTTTTCTTTACGGGGTGTGCGAGCATGGCTCCGATGGAATCCGCCCACGGTTCGAGAACCGCGGGATCATCGGTAAACCAGGTCCAGCCGCCGCGCCGTACGTTCATTTTTCCGCCTGCAGTTTTTTGCCGGGGAGAATCACTCCGCCGCTGACGATCAGGGTCATCGCTTCGGAAACGCTCATCTTCAGAATCTTGCATTCGCGCTTCGGAACGAAAATCAGAAAACCGCTGGTCGGGTTCGGCGTGGTCGGCATGAAGATGCTGTAGACCTCTTCCTGCAGATCTTCGTTGACTTCGAACTTCTCTTCGTTGAAGTTGGTGATGAAGCCGATTGCGTAGGAGCCCTTTTTCGGGTATTCAAACAGCGCAACCTGCTTGAAGAGTCCGCCCTGCGACGATTTCACGGTTTCCCCGATCTGCTCGCAGGTGGAGTAGACGATCCGCAGAAGCGGCAGTTTCAGGAGCAGCGTCTGCATCCAGCCGATGAACTTGCGTCCGAGCGTGATTTTTGCAATTTGTCCGATGACGACCAGGAGGGCGAGGATCAGGAGGATCGTGCCGATCCGGATGACGATCGGCCAGGCGGGGAAGTTCGGAAAACGGAATTGTTCGTAGAGCGTCACCGCCCAGTCGGTCAGTGCGGAGATCCCCCAGTACGCCACCCAGACGGTGATGAAGATCGGGATGACGATGAAGAGTCCTCCGATCAGAGAGTTGCGGATGCGGGCGGCAATGCTTGTGTGGACGGGTTCAGCGGGAAGTTCAGACATTTTCATCATCGGGCACCGAGAGCTTGAGTTTTTGAATTTTGCGTTTGTCGGCTTTTACGATTTTCGCGCGGAAGAGTCCGGGCGCGGTGAATGTTTCACCGGTTTCGGGAATGCGTCCGAGCTCGGCGCAGATATAGCCGCCGACGGTGTCCGCATGTTCCGAATCGGGAATGTCGATGTCGAGAATTTCATTGACGTCGGAGACGGGTGTCCGCGCTTCGAGCAGAACGGAGCCGTCGGGCAGAAGCTGCGGCTTTTGAACGGTATCCTCGTCGCTGTCATATTCGTCGCGGACGTCGCCCACGATTTCTTCGATGATGTCTTCAAAGGTGACGATGCCGCTGGTTCCGCCGTACTCGTCGATGATGACGGCGAAGTGGTTGCGGGTGCGTTTGATCTCCTCCAGCAGCTCATCGACCGCTTTGGTTTCGGGAATGAAAATTGGGGTGTGGATCATGCCGGCGAGACTCTTCTTCTCGGGGGGAACGGCGAGGAAGTCTTTGGCGTAGATGATGCCGCGGATTTCATCGATGGTGCGTCCGTAGACGGGAATGCGGCTGTGTCCGGAGGCGACGAAGGTCTGAATCGCCTCTTCGATGCTGGAGGAGAGCGGAATGGCGGTCATGTCGACGCGCGGGGTCATGATTTCTTTAACGGACATGTCCTGGAGATCGAAGATGCCGCGGATCATGCGTTTTTCGCCCTCCTCGAGATCGCCGTCGGGCTCGTCTTCCATCATATCGAGGATTTCATCTTCCAGACTCGCCTTGTCGTCGGGTTCGGGGGCGTCCTCCATCATCTTCTCCATCTTGCGGTTCAGCAGACCGAACAGCGGGGCAAGGGGGGCGAGAATGACGCGGGCGAAAACGAGCATCGGGGGCACGGTCATTTTGATGATGAACAGGTCGGCGCGCGGCAGAAGCAGTTTTGCCAGCAGGTCGCTGACCGAACAGAGCAGAATGATCGAGACCGCAAGAACGAGTATCTCCATGTACGGAACCTTGAGACCCAGAACGCCGTCGAGCGAGGCGGAAGCGAAGTAGACCGAGACGGAGAAGACCGCGGCTGCGGCGAAGAGCAGCAGTTTGAACAGCATGCGGATCTGGTCATCGCGTTCAAGCCATGAATCCAGTTTTTCCGCAAGCTCGGGGTTCTTTTCCTCAATTTTGCGGACGCGTCCGCCGGAGAGATCTTCAAATGCGTCAAAGACGCAGGAGAACAGCATGTAAAGCACGCAGCTCGACGGAATCAGAATCTTGAGAGTATCATTCATGGGGTCTGGTCTCAGAGACCGAAAATCCTTTCAAAGTTAAAATCTTTTTCAAGCGCGGCGAGAACCTGTTTTTCTCGCCGGCGCATTCTGCGTTTCTTTTCGGGTACAAGATCGTCCTCACCGGCCGCATGGAGCAGACCGTGGGACATGTAGAGCGTGACTTCGCGCGAATAGGGCAGACCGCGTTTTTCCGCTTCGCGGCGTGCGACGTCCGGGCAGACGTAGACTTCCACGTCCGCTTCGAACTCATCGTCTTCCGTTTTCGGGAAGTCGCATCCGGGCGTGCGCAGGTCGAAGGAAATGACGTCGGTCGGTCCCTGATGCTGCAGGGCGTCCCGGTTGAGTTCCTCCATCTTGTCATCGGGCAGAAAAACCACGGCGACGTCGAGGTCGCCGGGCAGTCCCGCCGCGAGAGCCGCTGCTTTCGCCAGTCGTTCAAGAGTCTTTTTGTTCGGCCGCTTTTCTTGCTGCCGCATCCATGAACAGATCGTTCTCATCCGGCGTCGCCTCCTTGGGATAAGCCACCCGCGCATGAAGCATGGCGGTGAGCGTGTTTACAAAACTTTCTTTAATGGTCGTGAGTTCCTTGAATGTCAGATTCGCGGCGTCGAGCTGATGTCCGAGCATCCGCGAGAAAATGATTTCGTTGACCTTCTCTTCGATTTTGTTGTGCGTGGGTTTCTGAAGCGAGCGCGAAGCAGCTTCACAGGCGTCCGCGAGCGAGAGAATGGCGATCTCTTTCGTCTGCGGAGCCGGTCCTTCATAGCGGTAGTCGTGTTCGTCTACCTCTTCCCCGGAGTCCTGGGCCTGTTTGTAGAAGAAGCGGACGAGATCGGTTCCGTGGTGCTGCTGAATGGCGTCGCGCATGAGTTTTTTCAGCTTGTATTTGCGTGCGAGCTCAAGCCCCTCCTTCACATGATTGCGGATGATGAGCGCGCTGATTTTCGGCATGAGTTCCCGGTGCTTGTTTTCGCCGTTGTCGTTTTCCGAGAAATATTCGGGCTGGGCGAGCTTGCCGACGTCGTGGAAGAGCGCGCAGACGCGGGCCTTGATCGGATTCGCGCCGATCTCTTTCGCCGCCGCTTCGGCGAGCATGGAGACGACGAGGCTGTGGTGGTAGGTTCCCGGCGCTTCGAACTGAAGACGCTTCAGCAGAGGATGATTGTAGTCGCTGTAGAGCAGGAGGGACATGTTGGTCGGGGTGTCGCAGCAGACTTCGAGGATGTAGAGCGTGACCTGCGTCGCGCCCGCCGTGAGCAGCCCCGAGGTGAACGGAAGCAGAATGCTCCACGGGAAAAATTCGCGTCCCGGAACCGGAATGTCGCGCCAGATGAAGAGCAGACCGATTGCCAGCGAAGTCAGCGAGACGGAGAGAAAACCGTAGAGGAAGTGGTTGCGGTAGTTGACGCAGTGCCGGACCGCGTACGATGCGACGGCGCTGACCATGAGTCCCATGAGCACGATATGGAAGGAGCTGTAGACCGAGAAGGCCGCAATGACGGAGACGAAGAGTCCGGCGAACAGCGCGGCCCGCATCCCGTAGATGCAGGAGAGCACCATCGGGGCGAACCCGAGGGGGAGAACGATGCAGATCAGCCACGGCGGAACGGATTCAATTTCCCCGAACACAAGGAATGTCCGGTACGTGAGGACGTTCAGCAGAATCGAAAGGACCACGATGAAGCCGATCATCCGCACGCGCTCCGCGTTCTGCAGAATATCCGGGTTGATGTGGTGGAGATAGATTCCGCAGAAGAGCAGAATGAAAAGCGTGGTCAGCAGGGATTTGCCCGCATGGTCGATCAGCTTTCCGGCGTCCTGCCGGATATTGTCCCGCTGAATCCGCGTGGTTTCGCGGTATGCGGCCAGAATTTTCTTGTTCTCATCGGTCAGCTGTTCGCCGGTTTTGACGATGATGTAGCCGCGGAAAATCTTCCGGATGACGGGCTTCACTCCCGCTGCGGCCTTCTTTTGCTCCTTTTGGGTGAACGCTTCGTCCTCGTGGATTTCAACCTGCTCGAGCAGCGGTTTCAGAAGGGCGGAAAGAGCCTTCAGTGTCTCCTCCTTGTCGGCGGAACTGAAGGTTTCAAGCGCAGCTTCGCTGATGGCGCGTGCGGCTTCGGAGACGGTCGGGACGTCCTTTCGCGGAAGCGGGTCGTGAATCCGTCCGTAGCCGTCGATGATGCGCAGGTATTTCGACGCCTGATCGCTGTCGCGGTCGGCGGAGGGGATGATTCCGTTGCGTGCCGCGATGTTCAGCTGTTTCCGGAGAGAGGTCGTGAGCTGGGGCGTGTCGGCGATGAGATAGAGCCGTTTGAGTTCGGTTTCGGGGAGCGCGGCGATGCGTTTGCCCTCGGGCGTGTCGGAAGCGATGTGCGGCTGTCTGGTTTTGAGCGCGGCTCCGCGTGACCGGATCTCCTGCAGAAGCTTGTTGAGTTCATCGGAAATCCGCTGAGTCTTTTCGTCGTCGAGACGGTAGTAAAGCGGAATTTCCGCGGCGGCGGAGTCCCGGAGCTGTTTCGTTCTGTCCCTGTCTTCGTAATCGAAATCGTTCTGGACATAGATGGTTGAGAAGGCCGGCTGATCTCCTTTGAGATCGGGAGGCAGGGGACGGTAGAGCTGATGCATCATGGAGAAGACGCTTGCGGCGAGGACGAGGAGCGTCATCACGGTCCATGCGGCTGGGCGGCTGTTCATGAGGCGTCTGTAGAGGGATTCCCTGCGGTTGACTTTGCGCGAGGTGTTGAGCATTCCGCGCTGAGCCATCTTGCGCTTGGCCAGAATATTCCGTATAAAGGAAAACATGTTATTCCTCCCGGGTTGTTTCCGGTGCGCGGGAATCCTGTTCGTATGCGGTGACGATCCGTTCGACGAGGGAGTGACGCATGACATCGCCGCGGTCGAAGCGGCAGATGCTGATTCCGTCGATTTTCGAGAGAAGGCGGATCGCCTTGCCGAGTCCGCTCGCTTTCCGCGACGGCAGGTCCGTCTGTGACGGATCGCCCGCCACCACGCACTGGGAGTTGAAGCCGAGACGCGTAAGGAACATGAGCATCTGGTCGTCGGTCGTGTTCTGCGCCTCGTCAAGAATGATGAAAGAGTTGTTAAGCGTGCGCCCGCGCATGAATGCCAGCGGAGCAAGTTCGATCATGCCGCGCTCGGTGAGCGTCGCGAGCTCCTGCGGCTCGATCATGTCGCGGAGAGCGTCGTGGAGCGGACGCAGATACGGGTTGATTTTGTCTTCGAGTTTGCCGGGGAGGAAGCCGAGGTTTTCGCCTGCTTCCACTGCCGGACGCGCCAGAATGATGCGGTCGCGCTTGCCCGTCATGAGGGCGTTGACCGCCATTGCAACCGCCAGGTAGGTTTTGCCGGTCCCGGCGGGGCCGAGCGCGAACACGATGTCGCTTTTGTTCATAGCCTCGACGTATGCGAGCTGGTTCCGCGTGCGCGGGACGATTTCCTGGCGTCTGCGGGAAATTTTGATTTTTGATGCGAAGAAGTTCGAGAGTTCCGCCGGGCTTCCCGAAGAGTAGGATTTGAGCGCGAGGTCGAAATCCATCTGGCGGAGCGGAGCGCGGGTGTCAGCATGGAGCCGGAAGAGATGCTCGAGGAACGCTTTGGCGCGTTTGCCCGCCTCCGGGTCGTCCGATTCCACTTTGATCCACGCATCGCGGGTGATGAGGGTGACGCCGAACGTTTCTTCGGCGCGTTTCACATTTGCGGAAAGGTTTCCCGCGAAGACAGCATTGATCTCCGCTCCGGTGCCCTCTATGTAGGGAGATGCCGCGGAGCGGGACGACAAAGGATCAAGAGCTTCTTCGCCGCTGTTCATGGAGCGTTTCAGTTTCCTTCCGGAGCGGCGGTCTTTTCCGGAGCCGCCGCGGGCGTCTCTGCCGCCGTTTTTTGTGCGGCGGGTTCCGCGACGGTCTTTTTCGCTTTCGGGCGGATCAGCGGAACGATGAGTTTCATGCCAGGCTTGAGCATGTCCGGATTGTCGCCGAGCTGTTTCCGGTTGGCTTCGAAGATGAAGCCCCAGAACTTGCCGTGCTTGTACTCCGCCGCCGCGATGGAGGAGAGAGTTTCGCCTTTTTTGACGATATGTTCGCGGGTCTCTCCGGTGAGCTCGAAATCGCGCGGGAAGAAAACCGGAGTGGATTTTTCTGCTTTGGGAGCCGGCTTTTCCGCCGGAGCGGGCTTTGCGGTCTGCTCGGTCTGCGCGGGCGGAACCGGAGGCTCCTCGATGGAGGCGGGTTTCTCCGCCTCCGTCTTGGTGTCGGAAGTGGAAACGATTCCCGCATTTTCCGTATTCGCAGAGTTCGCGGGAGCGGCGGGAGCCTCTTCCTGAACGACGATTACAAGCTTCGGATCGGGTGCGGCCTGCGGGAGCGCATCGCCTTTCCAGCCGTATTCCTGCTTGAGACGGGTTTCGACGGTTTCCTCTTTTGCGGAGTTGCACGCGGTGAACGCGGCGGCGAGCGAAAGAGCCGTAAATGCGAGAATCAGTTTCTTCATATCGAACCTCAGACTTTCTTGACGATGATCACGCCGTTGTGTCCGCCAAATCCGAGATTGGTGTTGACGGCGACGTTGACAGCGCGTTCGCGCGCCGTGTTCGGAGTGCAGTCGAGATCGCAGTCCGGATCCGGCGTCGTGTAGTTGATGGTCGGGGGGATGACACCCGTCTGCATCGCCTTGAGACAGACGATGGTTTCGAGTCCGCCCGCCGCGCCGAGGGAATGGCCCATGCAGCCTTTTGTGCTGCTCATCGCAAGCTTGTACGCGGCGTCGCCGAACGCGGCCTTGATTGCCGCCGTCTCAAACTTGTCGTTGAGGGAGGTGCTGGTTCCGTGGGCGTTGATGTAGTCGACCTGATCCGGATTGAGTCCTGCGTTGTCGAGCGCCATGGAGAGAGCGCGTGCGCCGCCTTCGCCGCCGGGAGCGGGGGAGGTGATGTGGTATGCGTCGCCAGTTGCGCCGTAACCGACGATTTCTCCGTAGATTTTAGCTCCGCGCGCTTTGGCGTGTTCGTATTCTTCGAGAATCAGGATGCCGGCGCCTTCCGCCATGACGAATCCGTCGCGGTCCTTGTCGAACGGACGGCTGGCGCGGGTCGGGTCGTCATTGCGCTGGCTGAGCGCTTTCATGGAGCAGAATCCGGCGAAGCCGAGTCTGGAAACGGATGCTTCGGCACCGCCGGTGATCATCATATCTGCATCGCCGCGCTTGACCATCCAGTAGGATTCTCCGATGGAGTGTGTCGCGGTGGAGCAGGCGGAAACGACTGCATGGTTCGGTCCCTTCGCTCCATAGCGGATGGAGAGGGAGCCGGAAGCCATGTCGATAATCATCATGGGGATGAGGAACGGACTGACGCGGTTCGGGCCCTGCTGGAGCAGCTTCATGCACTGTTCTTCCATTGTGCGGATGCCGCCGATGCCGCTTCCGACGCAGACGCCGATGCGGTTGGGATCGACAACGGAGCCGTCGCGGACGTCGATTCCGAGACCTGCGTCCTTCATGGCTTCGTCGCCGGCGGCGATGGCGTAAATGCAGAAATCATCGAGACGGCGCGCCTCTTTTTCCGTCATGTACGGGGTGACGTCGAGGTCTTTGACTTCGCCTGCGATGCGTGTTTTGAAGTCAGCCGCGTCAAATTTTGTGATCGGACCGATGCCGCTTTTGCCGGCAACAAGCGATTCCCACATGGCGTCGACATTGTTTCCGACGCTGGAAATCGCACCAATCCCTGTTACAACAACTCGTCTGGAACTCATTCAGTCCTCCTTTAACAAAAAAAATGGGTCACAACCCTTTTCGAGTTGGATGACCCATCGTATACACTAAAGACTGATCAGCCTTAGTTCTGCTTGCTTTCAACGTACTTGATGGCATCGCCAACCGTTGTCAGCTTCTCGGCGTCCTCATCCGGAATCTCAGCGCCGAAGGCTTCTTCGAGAGCCATGACCAGCTCGACCTGATCCAGAGAATCAGCACCGAGGTCTTCGATGAATTTTGCGTCAGCGGTGACCTGGTCTTCGTTCACTCCAAGCTGTTCGACCACGATCTTTTTGACTTTATCTGCAATTTCCGACATTTTAAGCCCTTTCTGATAAAAGTTCTGTTTCAAATTGCTGTTTCTGACTAAATAGCCGTCTTATTCCGCTTAATCTACACCGAATCAGGGAAAAGTCAAGTCGTTTTTAAAACTTTTTCTTGACCTTTCTTCTTTTTGAACTGAAAAAGCTGTTGAATATCAGCAGCTTTCCTCAGATTTCCCTGCCGAGAATCAGCGCCAGCACGGTATTCGCCTCCTGTGCCGCCGCGATTCCGACGCGTGCGGACTGCGGCGTCAGCGCCCCGCCGATCTCCGAAGTCAGATCTCCGGCAAGGTAGAGGTTCGCGCCGACTTTCCGCACCCGCATGGCGTTGGATCGTCCCCAGCCGGCAAGCCCGCTCGCCGCGACGACCGGACGCCCCAGCGGAAGCAGCTCGCGCACGAACAGCGTTTTTGAATCCGCCGCGTCAAACGCTTCCAGAAACAAATCGCAGCAATCGAAGATTCCGTGGATATTCTCCGCCGTTACGCGGGTGTCGTGCAGTTCAAGCTTCACGTCCGGATTGATGCGCCGCAGATTCTCCGCAAGCGCTTCCGTTTTCGGTATTCCGAGCTGGTCGCGGAAGAAAAACTGACGGTTCAGATTGCTCTCGCAGACAGTGTCGAAATCCGCGATGACGAGTTGTTCCACGCCTGCGCGGACCAGGTGTGCGGCCGCGTTCGAGCCGAGTCCGCCCGCGCCGCCGATGCCGATCCGGACGCTGCGGAGCTTCTTGATTTCCTCCGGTTTCAGGTACGTGTTGACGTTCATCAACCGCCTCCCACCATGGAGAATGCATTCAGCGCATCGCCGTCGTTCAGAACGGTATTTGTCCACTCTTCCGGCTTCGCGAGAATTTCCCCGTTCAGTTCCAGAATCAAATGCGGGGACCGGATGTTTTTTGCTTCCAGAAACGCCGCAACGGAGATCGCTTCCGGAACCTCTTCGTGTTTTCCGTTGAATTTAATGGTCATAAATCCTCCATCAGCTGTTCGGCAAGACGTTCCGCGAGCTGTTCGATTCCGGCGTCGCGCGGGTGCACATGGTCGGGTTCGTAGAGCGCGGGGTCGTGGTCGATGAGTTCGCTTCCGTTGATGATCCGCACGTGCGGATCGCCGCATTTCGCTCCGAATTCCGCATAGACTTCGCGGAATTCCTGAAGCGTGTGATGCGCCGCGGGCGCTTTGAATTTGGTTGAAAGCCACATCGGCGAAAGAAAATCAACGGGTGTTTCCGGCTGGAATGCGCGGAAGTCATGCAGAAATTTTTCGAGATTTGCGCGGAATTTTTCCGGCAGCATTCCTTCGCGCCAGTCGTTTGCTCCGATCGAGCATACCAGCCGGTTCATCTTCAGCGCGCCGAGCACTTTCGCCGCGCCCGGGTTGAGCCCGATTCCCGCAATGCCCATATTGACGATCTCCCAGTCGAGCAGTTCGCCGACCAGGTAAGGGAAGGTGCGGTCGATCCGCGACGCGCTGAATCCATGGACGATGGAGTCTCCGAAAAACACCGCGCGGTACGGCGGACGCGGTTTCGGTTCTGCAAATTCCGCTTCCGGATTTGTATGAAGCGTGTGAATTTCCACGATGTCTCCGTACGGCAGAACAAGTTCATAGTCGTGCCATTCGCCGTCGGCGCGGATCTTGACGGCGACGGGTTCGTTTTTGCATCCGTCGCGTTTGGAGCGTTCAAATGTGGTGCGCTCCCCCGCTTTGCCGTCGACGAGATAGACGCCGAGCCCGTTTTGCATCCGGTTCGGGTTGGTCCGCTCCTTGTAAAGCAGATCGACAATGATTTTCGAGGCGTTCGTGCGGAAGCGCATCCGCGCGCCGGGGGAGTCGAGATTGTATTTTTTCTCATTCGGAACAGTGCGGTTGAATCCGATGCGTCCGCCGTTGTCGATGCGGTTCTGATAATCGGAATAAGAGATCCGCGGGTCCGCCGCCGGAATCGCAGTCAATCCGTCCATGCCGGACCTCTCAGTTGACGGCGTCTTTCGCGACTTCACGGTCGTTGAACAGCGCCATGGCCCAGACGGTCCAGAATCCGCCGTAGATGATGCTGTAAACGAGAGCCCAGCCGAGATAGCGGAGTGGAATCCGCGTGTGCGCCGCGAGAGCGTCGGCCATCCAGAAGTACTGCCAGTTCGGGAGAATCGCGGAGAAGAGATCGCCCGCGAATCCGCCGCCGATCCAGTGGGCGGAAACGTATTTCGAGATCAGTCCGAGGAAGAAGAGAATGGAGCATGTCGTCAGGTTGGCGACGATTCCGCAGCGGGTCGCGAGCGCCGCCGAAATCGCGCCCATCAGCCAGATCGCGGGGAAGAGCAGCGAGAGCGCCGTGATGAACTGCAGCGGCGGAATGAATCCTTCATCGTCGGGCGCTCCCTGCACGAGGTAGAGCAGGACTGCGTAAACGGGAAGCGCGACTGCCGTCAGAAAGGTGATCGCGGAGGGGAATGATATTCCTTTGAGATAGTTCAGCGTCGCCGCGGTCAGTGCGCAGACGGCAAGCGTTCCGTAGTAGAACGCCATCGCGCCGAAGTCCAGACGGAACTGATCTTTGGCGATCATCAGCGCAACGAAGGATGCGGCGATCATGGCGAATGTGAAAACGGTCAGCGCCATGGTGACGCCGACGATTTTTGCGGTGATGAACGTGTGGCGCGGCACGGGTTTCGAGAGCAGAAGCAGAACGGTTCCGTTGCGCATTTCCCGCGTGATGGTGTGGCTGGAGCAGAGGGCGGCGACGATGAGTCCGAGCACCATGGTCGTTGCCATCGAACTGTCAACAACCAGTTTCACCTGCTCGCGGAATACGAACATGGAGAACATCGGCAGGAGGCAGATGAGGACGAGTCCGACGAGCAGGAGCAGGAAGAAGATCGGTTCGCGCACGCATTCGCGGAACGTGTTGAGCGTCAGACGGCAGAAGATGTTCATTTTTCCTCCGCGGGCGCTTTTGCCGTGTCGGCTTCATCGACTTCGGGAACTTCGTTTTCCGCATTGCGTTTTGCCTCGAAATTCTTTTTAATGCGGTCGGAGTTGAAGAGATTTGCCGCGGAGACGGCGTTCACGAACCAGCTCTTGCTTGCAAAATCGATGATTTCATACTTGCGGTCGATTGCCAGACGGTAATCGTTCGGGACGATCGTTTCATCGCCGATGATGACGATGCGTTTCGGATTGAGCGCGGAGATGCAGGCGCTGAACTGGTCGGGGTCGAGTTTCGCCGGCTCCTTGCCGTCGGGAAGAATGAGATAGATCGCCTGCTGTTCGGCATTGACGGGCGGCAGAAGGAGAATCGGGTTGCGCGTCGCCTCCTGAATTGCCGCCGCAAGGTTGCGCGGGCTCTGGTAGTTGGCCGTGATGATGAGATACTCGATGACGCGCCCTTCCACCTGCTTGGGCCAGTCTCCGCCGTCCCATGCGGCGGCGTTTGCGGCGGCTGGAGCGATGACTCCGGCGGATATAAGCAAAGCGGTCATGAATTTTCCGATGAAGTTCTTGAACATATCCGAATCTCCTGTTCGTTTGAAATTTTTCCGTACATCAGGTATTTTAATCATCAAATGAAGAAAATGCAAATGCGGAGCGGATTTTTTTCTGAAAGATTTTGCGGAATGTCCGCAAACCGTCAGGTCGATTTGCGGATAACGAAGAAGTAGCTGTAGAACAGGAACGCCAGCGTCGGTCCGACACCGCCGATGAAGGGAGGGATGTAACCCTGCTTGCCGAGAACCAGGAAAATTTCAGTCATCATCTGGAACACGACGATTGCGCCGACGGCCGTCACGATTGAGAGAAAGACGCCGGCCCGCTCGTTTTTCGCCGCCAGCGGGAGTCCGAGGAAGACGCAGAGGAAGCAGACCCACGGGAAGGCCAGACGGTAATAGAGGATGGTCTGATAGACGTTCCGGAGGGAATCCACCATGGTCGGATTGTCTTTGAGAATGCGCCAGATCGCAGCGGAGGAAAGCTCGTCCGGCAGACGGATGGCGTTGCCGATGTTCTCCACGGTTTCGGGAATCTGATCCGGAGAGAAACGAAGTTCCCCGAGGCGTTCTTCCGCGCCGGGAACATGGAGAATTTCGCTGTACGGAGTGCGCTTGACTCCGCGGAAAATCCAGCCGGACGGGGTGTACTCCGCCTCATCCGCCTGCAGGTCCCACGCAATGTAGCGGTGTCCGTTTTCATCGGTTTTGTATTGTTTCAGAATCACGCGTTTCTGAGTTCCGCCTTTGTCGAAGTTGGTGAAAAGCCAGTCGCGGGTCTTGTCGGAACTGCGGAACTGGAGCATGCTGTACATGCGCTCTTCATACTTGCGGTCGCCGAGGGATTTGATGAGGACTTTTGCGCTCATGTCGCAGTCCGGAACGAGCTGTTCGTTGAACCAGAAGTTGACGAATGTCACGCAGAGGGCGGCGATGTAGATTGCGCCGCCGCACCGGACCATGGAAAGTCCGGATGCGCGCATGGCGGTGATTTCGCGGGTCCGTCCGAGGTTCGCGATGCAGTACATGCATGAGAGGAGGACGGAGATCGGCAGAACGAAACGGATGTTGCCCGGCATTTTCAGAATGAAATATTTTGCGGCGAGGAAGAAGGAGGTTTTGTGTTCCAGAAAGTCGGAGAGGTCGTTGAACACATCGCCGATGAGGAAGAGCAGGGTGAAGGTGAACGCAAGGACGGAGAAGGGAATCAGGAATTCCCGGAGGACATAACAGTCGAGGATCGGGAGCCACAGAAAGGTTCGCCCTTTGCTGACTGTTTTCAGGTATTTGCGTTCGTCGTTTGTCATTCCTCAATCTTTCTTTTTTGGGATCGGCAGTGATCCCCGGTGGATAAAAAACAAGCCGCGAAAGGGGAAAAATCCGTTCGCGGCATGGAAAAGCTGCCCAATCAGCCTCTGCGGCGCTGGGTGCGGCGTTTCTTCTCGCTCGGCTTCTCGAAGTGTCTTCTGTTGCGAAGTTCCTTGAGGGTGCCTTCCTTGTCGAGTTTCTTTTTCAGTTTGCGGATAGCGCGATCGATCGGCTCGCCTTTTTTCAGTCTGACTTCCGTTGCTTCCATTGTGTTCACCCCCCTTCAGTGTTGTGTGTTGATATTGTTCATGCTCAGTCGTTTGTAAAGTCGGCTTCGTCCGCAAGCAGGGATTTCAGCTTGCTGAGAGCCTGGTTCTGAATCTGACGCACGCGCTCGCGGGTCCTGCCGATTTCCTGGCTGACCTCTTCAAGAGTGCGCGGACGGTTGTTGTCGAGCCCGAAGCGCATTTTCAGAATCATGCGTTCGCGGTCATCAAGGTCGCGGAGAAGTTCCACAAGACGCTTGATCGACTCCACGTCTCCGAGAATCCGGTCGGGCGTCATGGCACCGCGGTCCGGGATGATGTCCTGGAATTCGCCGTCTTCGCCCTGTTGAATCGGGTCGTGCAGAGAGAATGTTTTGAGATCCGCCAGACGCAGCCCGGCGACTGTGCGTTCGCTGAAGTCGAGATTCGCCGCGATTTCGGCGTCCGACGGTTCGCGTCCGAGTTTTTCCGCAAGTTTCATGCGGACGGATTTGATCTTGTTGATTTTTCCCGCGGACTGCACGGGGATGCGGATGGTGCGGCTCTGGTTCGCCAGGGCGCGGCGCATCGACTGTTTGATCCACCACGCGGCGTAGGAACTGAATTTCGCGCCTTTCGCCGGGTCGAACTTTTCGACGGCTCGCATCAGTCCGATGTTGCCTTCGGAGATCAGGTCGAGCAGCGGAAGACCGAGCCCCTTGAAGTCATGGGCGATCTTCACCACCAGACGCAGGTTCGCCTGAATCAGTGTTGCGCGCGCTTCGTCGTGTTCGCCGGTGTCGCGGCCGTGAATCTTGGCGGCAAGGTCGACTTCCTCCGATTTGGAAACAAGGGAAATCTGACCGATGTCCTGCATATAGACTTTCATCGTGTCGTTCTTCGACGCCGCGACCGGAGCGAGTTTGGGGTTTTTCTTCTCTTCCGCTTCACCCTCTTTCTTGTCGTCGTCAAGATCGAGCGATTCATCTTCGACATTCTTGTACGCTTCCTGGTCGTCGAGGTCCTCGGGAAGGATATCGTCCACCGGCGGTTCCGGCTCCTCCTCGTAGGGAGGCAGGACCGCATCGGTCATCGGCTTGGGTTCCGGAATCACAAAATCATCATCATCGTCGTCGCCGTCCTTCTTTTTGTTCGGAACGGCGTTCTCTTCCGGTTCTTCGGCTTTTTTCGGATGTTTCTTCTTCTCGGGAGCGGCGGCTTTCAGCTTTGCCGTCTTCTTGACCGGTTTTTCCTCTTCCGCTTTGACTTCCTTTGCAGGAGCCTTTTTTGCCGCAGCTTTCTTCGTCTCGGCCGCCGGTTCCGCTTTTTTTTTTTTTTTTTTTTTTATCTTTTCTTTTTTCTCTTTTTCTTCTTGTTCGGCTTCTTTTTTTGCGGGTTTTTTTTTTTCTTTATCTTTTTTTTCTTCTGCTATTTTTTTTTCTGTT
>URNE01000015.1 GCA_900549045.1 uncultured bacterium
GTCAACTCCAAAAAACTCTTTGACTTCTATCTCAAAAACCTTGATCCGCTCAAACTCTATTTCACGAAGGATCAGGTTGAACTCTGGCGCACTCATCAGAAGATTCTCCTTCCCATGATCGCCAACGGCGATGTTTCCCTCGCGCTTGCCATCTTCAACAAATATCTTCACAACCTCGAAGAGTACGATCAGTTCGTCAAAAACGCCACCTTTACAAAAGCGGATTTCGAAACGAACGAACTCTACCGCTTCGACCGGCTCAAAACGGACTGGCCGGCGAACAGACAGGAGCGCGCCGCACTCTGGCGCAAAAAACTCACAAACGATCTTATCGCCATCATGCTTCAGGACCGCATCAAAGCGGAGGAGCTGAAGAAAGAGAGCAAACCCGTCCCGGTTCCCAAACCCGCAATCGAACGCATCCGCAAACGCGTGGATCAGTTTGTCCAGTTCAACAAAAAAATGGAACCCGTCGAGGCGCTTGAACTTTATCTCAACAGCTTCGCCCATCTCTTCGATCCGCACACCAGCTACATGGCCCCCCGCAGCGAAGAGGATTTCAACATCAACATGCAGCTCTCCCTCGTCGGAATCGGCGCCGTGCTGACCAGCGAGGACGGCTACACCAAGATCGTGCAGATCATTCCCGGCGGTCCCGCCGACCTCGACAAACGCCTGAAAGCGGAAGACCGCATCATCGCCGTCGCACAGGAGAACGCCGAACCGGTGGATGTCGTCGACATGCCCCTCTCCAAAGTAGTCTCCATGATCCGCGGCGAAGCCGGAACCAAAGTCCGTCTCACCGTTCTCGAGGGCGTCAAAGGAGCGAAAGCTCTCCCCGTCAACATCGAAATCACCCGCAACAAAGTGGAACTTAAAGAGTCCGAGGCAAAAGGCGAACTCCGCTCCGTCAAAGCGGAGAACGGCGAAACGCTCAACGTCGGCGTCATTCTGCTCCCCTCCTTTTACGCCGACTTCCGTGCCGCCAGTTCCGGAGACCGCAACTACAAGAGCTCCACGCGCGACGTCCGCAAAATCATTCAGTCCTTCAAGAAAAAAGGAAAACTCGACGGTCTTGTCATCGATCTCCGTTCCAACGGCGGAGGAAGCCTCCAGGAAGCCGTCACCCTCACCGGACTCTTCATCAAGGACGGCCCCGTCGTCCAGATCCGCGACGCCGCCGGACGCATCACACAGTACAAGGATGAGGATCCCGCAGTCGAATACGCGGGTCCGCTGATCGTCATGACCAACCGCCTCAGCGCCTCCGCCTCCGAAATTTTCGCGGGAGCCATCAAAGACTACAAGCGCGGAATCCTCGTCGGAGACAAGAAGACTCACGGCAAAGGAACCGTCCAGGTCGTCGCCGATCTCAACAACTATGTCCATTTCTACGGCTACGCCTTCTCCGCAGGCTCGATCAAGCTCACCAATGCGAAGTTCTACCGCATCAACGGGGCGTCCACTCAGCTGAAAGGCGTCGCGCCCGATATTGCCTTCCCGACTTTCACCGACGCCATGGAAACCGGAGAAGACAAGCTGGACAACCCGCTGAAATGGGATGAGATCGATGCCGTTGCCCATGCGCAATATGAGCCGAACATCTGCGCGATTGCCTCCGACCTCCGCAGGAAATCCGATGCACGTGTCGCAGCCAGCCCGGAATTCACCATGCTCAAGCGCGATATCGCGTACCTGATGAAGAACAAGGACAAAAAGACGATCTCCCTGAATCTCGAACAACGCTGGAAAGAGTACCTCCGCGAAAAAGACATTTACGAGGAGCAAGCAAAACTTCTTCATCTGGACGGCGCCGAAAAGGACAAAAAAAAGAACACCAAAAAGGATCTCTATCTGGATGAAACCCTGAACATCATGCGGGATTACATCACCCGGAAACGCGGAATCCGCCCGCAGGAACGCCGCGCAATCGCCGGCCACCAGCCGGTCCGCTGAGGTTCCGCATGCAAAGCATGATCATAGAAGGTCCCTCCAGGATTCACGGACAGGTGACGATCGGCGGCAACAAAAACGCCGTTCTGCCGATGATCGCCGCGGCAATGCTGACCGACGAAGAGGTGATTCTCCACAACGTCCCCGACATCATCGACGTCGAAAACATGCTTCACCTCGCCGCGGAACTCGGAGCAGACGTCAGACGCGCCGGCGGAACGGTTGTCGTCAAGGCGGAAAACCTCAAAACGAACCGTCTTCCGAAAGAAATCTGCTCCGCCCTGCGCACTTCGCTGCTTTTCGCCGGACCGCTCGCCGTGCGGACGGGGAAAGCCGAACTCTGGCCGCCGGGCGGAGACGTCATCGGAAGACGCCGTCTCGACGCCCATTTCTACGGTCTCCGCAAACTCGGCATCCAG
Source organism: uncultured bacterium (assembly GCA_900549045.1). GTDB lineage: Bacteria > Verrucomicrobiota > Lentisphaeria > Victivallales > UBA1829 > UBA1829. The sequence continues at coordinate 2,373 of URNE01000015.1, forward strand.
ATCAAGTCCGACGACATCCCGTTTGAATTCAAAAAAACGCGCCGCCGCCCGCCCGCGGAAATCGACATTTTTCTCGATGAAGCAAGCGTCACCGCAACCGAACACATCATGACGGCGGCGTGCCTCACCCCCTCGACCACGATTCTGCGCAACGCCGCCTGCGAACCCCATATCGGACAACTCGCCGGACTGCTCGTCAAAATGGGCGCGCAAATCGACGGTCTGGAAACAAACACGCTCACGATCCGCGGCTGCAAAAAACTGCACGGCGCGGAGCATACCGTCGAAGGCGACCACATTGAAGCCGCAAGCTACCTCGCTCTCTGCGGAGCCGCGGGCGGCGAAATCGAAATTCTCGGCGGCATCTCCCCGCGTCACTACTGGATGACTCGCCGCGTTTTCGAACGCTTCGGTCTCGCCTTCCGCCTCGAGCCGGGACGCATCGCCATGACCGCGAAGAAAATGAAAATCCGCCCCGATTTCGGCAACGCCATCCCGATCATCGCGGACGGTCCCTGGCCGCAGTTTCCCAGCGATATGATGAGCTGTCTCATCGTTGCCGCGACCCAGGCGCGCGGCTCCGTTCTCTTCTTCGAAAAAATGTTTGAAAGCCGCATCTGCTTCGTCGACCGCATCATCGCCATGGGCGCAAACGCGATTGTCTGCGACCCGCACCGCGTCGTAATCTCGGGTCCGGCGAAACTGCGCGGAATCACAATGGCAAGCCCCGACATCCGCGCCGGAATGGCAATGATCATCGCCGGAGCATGCGCAAAAGGCACGTCCGTCATCAACCGCGCAGAAATCATCTTCCGCGGCTACGAGAACCTCCCGGGGAAACTCACCGCGCTCGGAGTCCGGAACACCCTGGCGGAAGTCTGATGAAACTTGCGCCGTTTCTCTTTCTGCTGACTTTCTTCCTCTGCGCGCAGGAAGCGTGGATCTCGCTCCCCGCCTCCGTCGACGCCGCCCTCGAGAACCCGGACCGCGCGGAAAAACTTCTCGCCGGCGTCTCCCGTTCCGCCGACCCGCTGATCGAACGGCTCGAACGGGACATCCGCGACGATTTGCAAGAACGGAATGCGGACGACGCGCTTGCCGCGCTGGATGATCTGGAACTCACTGCGAAAGTGCGTCTGCTCTACTCCCGCGCCGCAAACGACCCGGCGAGCGCGCGGCTTCTGCTCCGCCTGAACAATCTTCCCGAGGAACTTCCGGTTCACTTCCGCGATTCCGTGGAAGATTCCCTTCAGCCGCTTCTCTGGTATTCGAACACGAATCTGCATTCGCTTGCAATCCACCGACGCCCCGACCTGCGACTGGAGAAAAACAGCTCGGTACGTCTTGCATTCCAGATTCAGTTTGATCTCGCGAATCATCAGCTCGACCGCCTTCCTCCCGATTCGCCGGAACGGCTTCCCCGGCTGATCGAACTTGCACATCTCTGCGGCTGGCTCCCGGAACAGGAACCGCTCCCGCCTTCCCCCTCCCCGATCGCCGGAACGGAGGACCCCGTCTATGAACCCGAAGATTCCCCGCTGCTCTTCAACCTTTTCATGCATACGTTCAAGCTCATCGACTGGTCAGCGTACTAAATTTGTCAAAAAACCGTTTTTGCCACTTGCGCAGACGGATTTTTATGATATAGTATCGGTTATAATTTTAAAAGAGAACCACGAATGGAACCGGTCAAATGAAAATGTCTTTAGTCAGACGCATGGCGCAGACGGCTGCGGTTGTTTTGATATTTGCGCTGCCCGCCGTCTATGCGGAAAACAAGTCTTACATGGACGATGCCAAGGTGGGTTCCGGCTCCACACTCTCGTACAAAGAATTCCGGACGGATCTCATTCCGAAGAACGCCAAAGGCGTCGACGCAAGCGCAGACGTCTACGAATATGTCGGCGACAACCTCATCGCGCGCGGTCATGCGGTCATCAAGTACGGAGACATCACGATCACCGCCGACAAGTTCATTTTGAACCTCGAATCCCGCGACCTCGAAGCCGCCGGACATGTGACGTTCGCCAAAAAACAGAAAACCGAAAAAATCGTCGATTACGAAGAGTATCAGGATCTGCTCGACGACGACTCCCTCTCGGTCAAATTCATCGAATACGTCAAAGTGCCGACCGGAATGCGCAAAATCAAGGTCTCCGTCGAAAACGTTCCAGCTTACATGAAAGCCGACCGCGTTTCCGGAAACCTCACATCGGGACTCTTCCAGTTCCGCAACTTCGCATTCCAGAACGGTCCGCTCTTCTTCGCCGCCGCGGAAGCCGAACGTTCCGCCGGCGGACAGCTGACCATCCGCGACGCGAAAATCACCACCTGCGATTACATCGTGGACGATCACGATCACTACTCGATCAGCGCCGGCAAGGCGGTCATCACCCCCCGCGAATACAACAGCGGCATTCAGAACTACAATCCGTCCCACCGCGAACACAGCGTTCTGGCGTACAACACCCTGCTGCGTCTCTGGGATCTCCCCGTTTTCTGGCTCCCCGTCCTTTACAAGCCGACGGAATCGGACAACTTCGGCATCGACGTCGATTTCGGTCAGTCTTCCGACTACGGATTCTACGTCCGCGCATCCAAAGGATTCTCCATTCTGGACACCCCGCTCATGCAGCTGAACGTCGCCCCCATGGTGAACTACTACTCCAAACGCGGACTCGCCTACGGAGCCAAGCTGAATTTCGTGACCGACAATTCCAGAACGGAGATGTTCGGAATCTTCATGCACGACCGCAAGCCGTATGAAAGTTTCGACTACAATTACACGCAGCGTCACTACGCGAAAAAACATGCACGCCTGAAAATTCCGAACCAGCGTTACGACTTCAAAATCACAAATCTGACGCACATCACGCCCTCTCTGGATTTCCGCGGACAGTTTGAACTGCTCAGCGACTATCAGTTCCTTGAGGATTATTACGACACGCGCTACAAAGAGAACGTTCAGCCGCCCACCTACGCCGCGCTGGAATATCAGATGGAACGCGCCTCCGCGGCCATCCTGACCTCGCTGCGCGTCAACGACTTCGACACCGTATCCCAGCGCCTCCCCGAAATCCGCTTCGATATGCCGCGTCAGGAACTGTTCGGCGGTCTATACTATCAGAGCGAAACTTCCGGCGGATATTATGACATGAAGTGGCGCAAGCTCGACAATCCCGGGCGTTACGGAAACGTCCGGGGCTATTCCAGCGCCCGCTTCGACACCGTTCATTTCCTCTACTATCCGATCAATCTGGATTTCCTGAACATCATCCCGCGCGTCGGCGGACGCCTCACCGCGTACTCCGACTCTTCCAAAACGAAGATTTCGGACGATGATCTGAACGAACTCTTCGGGGCCAGCTCCATTGAAGTCACGCGCTTCTCCAATCAGGTCCCGTTCAGGAACTTCGACCGCAAGGGGAAAGCCAGGCTCCGCTTCGCCGGGGAATTCGGCGTGGAAGCCAACACGAAAATCTACCGCACTTGGCAGGATGTCCGAAGCTCCGCTCTCGAACTCGACGGACTGCGCCACATCATTATGCCGTACGTCAACTACACTCTGATTCCGGAACCGACCGAAAAAGCCGATCATCTCTACTATTTCGATGACGTCGACCGCATCCGCAAGCAGAACTTCGTCCGTATCGGCATGCAGAACACCCTGCAGACTCGGCGCGGAAATTACGGCTCCGAACAGATCGCCGAATGGGCCTCGCTGGACACCTACTGGGATTTCCACGCACAGAGACAGGGACCGTTCGGATACGTCGGAGATATCGGAATCAAATTCTCCCTGACTCCGTTCAACGGACTCTCCTTCACATCGGAAATGCTCTGGGACGCCGGACAGAACAACAAGCACAACGCCCAGGCCACACGGAACAACGGACGCAAAGCCGGACGGGTCGGCCTCATGAAGCTCAAATATCTCAACGTCTGGAACACCTCGCTCACCTACAAGATTTCCGAAGACTGGAAAATCTACGGCACCTACAGCTATTCGGACAGCTACCGTCTGCGCGGAACCTACTCCATGGGCTCGATGCTCGAACAGATCAACGCAACCTCCGCAACGCTCTCCGCCGACTACAAAACAGCGCAGTCGTTCACCATCGGAATCGACTTCCCGACCTACATCGACCCCAAGCTCAAAGCCGGAGCCAGAATGTCCTACGACATCGAAAAAGCCGTCATGAGCAACGTCGCGTTTTACCTGAAGCGAAACTTCCACTGCATCGACGCCGCCGTTGAATTCGGACGGAATCAGGAACTGGACACCGACAAGGGCAAGGATACCGACTACTATGTCATGTTCCTGATTTCCCTCTCCACCATGCCCGAAGTCGGAAGCGGTTACAAACAGAAGTTCTAACACATTAACACATAAAGGTTTTTCATCATGAAAATGTCCCGCATGCTGGGCCGCAGGATCAAGGAAGATCCCAAAGACGCAAAGACGATCAGCCACAAGTTCCTGGTGCGCGGTGGTTACATCCGCCCCGTCTCCTCAGGCATCTACAGTCTCCTCCCCCCCGCCGAAAGAGTCATTCAGAAAATCGAAGCCATCGTCCGCGATGAAATGAACAAAGTCGGCGGACAGGAAGTTCTCATGCCCGTCGTGCTCCCCGCCGACCTCTGGCAGGAATCCGGACGCTATGAATCCGTCGGAGCGGAACTCCTCCGCTTCAAAGACCGCAACGGCAAGGACATGCTCCTCGGAATGACACACGAAGAGGCGATCGTTCACCTCGTCCGCACCGAGGTCACCAGCTACAAGCAGCTCCCCCTCATGGCCTATCAGATCCAGACAAAATACCGCGACGAAGCCCGGCCGCGCGCAGGTCTCATCCGCGTCCGCGAATTCACCATGAAGGACGCCTACAGCTTCCACACCTCCCAGGAGTCTCTCGAAGAGTACTACATGCAGGTTCACCAGGCGTATGTCAACATCTACCGCCGCGTCGGTCTTCAGCACGTCCTCTCGATCAAGGCGAACTCCGGCATGATGGGCGGAAACGTCTCCCATGAATTCATGTCCGTCGCCGATTGCGGGGAAGACACTCTGTTCGTCTCTCCCGACGGCCACAGCTACAAGGCGAACCGCGAAATCGCAGTTTCCGCGATCAAATTTGAACGCGCCCCCGAACTGCCGATGGAAAAAGTCGCGACTCCGCATTCCAAAACCATTGAAGAAGTCGCAAAATTCCTGAACGTCAAACCGGAAAACACCGGAAAGGCGGTCTTCTACACCGATTCCGACAAACGCCTCATCTTCGTCCTCATCCGCGGCGACTTCGAAGTCAACGAAACCAAACTTCAGAACCTCCTCAAAATCAAGGAACTGGCGTTCGCGAACGACCGGCAGATTCTCGATGCGGGAGCCGTTCCAGGCTACGCATCCCCCGTCGGAATCAACCCGGAAAAGGCGGTCATCGTCGTCGACCGCTCCGTCGAAGGAACTTCCAACCTCGTCGTCGGCGCCAATGAAGCCGGCTTCCATTATATCAACTTCAACTACGGACGCGACCTCAAGGACGCTGTCGTCGCCGACATTGCGACCGTCCGCGAGGGCGACCCCTGCCCGGTCACCGGCGAACCGCTCCAGATGAAGCGCGGCATCGAAGTCGGAAACATCTTCCAGCTCGGAACCAAATATTCCGCCCCGATGAAGTGCGAATACCTCGACAAAGAGGGCAAATCCCACCCGATGATCATGGGATGCTACGGCATCGGCATCGGCAGAACCATGGCGGCGCTCGTGGAGGATTCCCACGACGACTACGGGCCGATCTGGCCAATGTCCGTCGCCCCCTATCACGTCGAAATCTGCGCGATCACGCCTGATAAGGAAAACGTCATGGAAGTTTCCGAAAAACTCTATCAGGAACTTCAGAAGCTCGGCGTGGAAGTGCTCTTCGACGACCGCGGCGAAAAAGCCGGTTCCATGTTCAGCGACGCCGACCTTCTCGGCATTCCGCTCCGCGCCGTGATCTCCCCGAAAACCATCGCAAGCGGCTCTATGGAATTCAAAGTCCGCGGCTCCCGCGACTCCGAACTCGTCCCGCTCGACAAAGCCGCCGAATTCCTCGCGGCGAAAGTCAAAGCGGAACTCGAAAAATACCGGTAATCGCCAAGGGACCGGATATGAAGATTCTGTTTTTCTCCGATGTTCACGGTTCTCCCGAGAGCCTCGCCCGCCTTTGGAAACAGAAAGACGCGCGCAAGCCGGAACAGCTCGTTCTGCTCGGAGACGCCCTCTATCACGGCCCCAGAAACCCGCTCCGTCCGGACTATGCGCCGCCGAAAGTCGTGCCGGCGCTGAACGCCGAAAAGGAGCGGATCATCGCCGTCCGCGGAAACTGCGACAGCGAAGTCGATCAGATGCTCCTGGAATTCCCCATCATGGCGGAATTCTCCACTCTTTTCGCGGACGGCTTCAAGTTTTTCCTGACTCACGGACACCACTGGAACCCCTCGGTACCTCCCCCGGTCGCAAAAGGAACCGTTCTGGCTTACGGACATACGCATCTTCCTCAGCTGGAACAGCTTGAAAACGGGCTTATCGCCTTCAACCCCGGCTCCATCTCGCTCCCGAAAGGCGGAAATCCCCCTTCCTTCGGCTGGTACGAGAACGGGCATCTTCAGGTGCTTGAACTCGAAACTGGGAAGGAAATGTTCTCCTATGATCTCCATTCATAACAGCGAAAATGAACTCGCCCAGAAGCCGGAACTGATTCAGAAGCTCGGTATCGGACAGTTCATCTATCAAGGGAAAGACGGCGACACGCTTCCGTTCTGCCAGTACATGCACGGCGCGGACAAGCCGGGCAAATTCATTCTCGTCTGCTATTTTCACGGCGCGGGTTCGCGCGGAAACGACAACTTCCTTCAAGTCCGGATCGGTGCGCCGCCGCTCGCGTCGTACTGCGAACGCCACGGTCTCAAGGCGCTCGTCATCATGCCGCAATGCCGCGAAAACTGCAAATGGGTCGACGTTCCATGGGAATCCGAATCCCACTCGCTCCCGCCGGAACCCTCGCGCCACATGAAACTTGCGCTCGCTCTCCTCGACGCCAAGCTGAAAGAGTTCGACATCGACCGCGAACGCATCTATGCGCTCGGCATGTCGATGGGCGGTTACGCGGTCTTCGACATGGTCAGCCGCCGCCCGGAACTCTTCGCCGCGGCCGCTTCCATGTGCGGAGGCGGCGATACCGCCCAGGCGCCGAATCTGCGCGACACCGCATTCTATCTGATTCACGGAGACGTGGACGCCGCCGTTCCGGTTGTCCGTTCACGGAACATGGCGAAAGCGCTCCGCGACGCGGGAAACCCGAATGTCGTCTACCATGAACTCGCAGGCGTCGACCACAATGTCTGGGACCCGTTTTTCGCGGACGACGAGGGGCTGGACTTCCTTTTTGCGCAAAAACGCACGCTTCGGTAAAATATTTTTTCGTTGCGCAGTTGTTTTTTGCGAAAATGGAGTTATAGTATCAAATTAGGAATCTAGTTGAAAATAAAGAAGTTTGATCTTTTCAAACGGCAATTAACAAGAAGGAGTATCCCGTGAGCTACACAATCATTGTGTTTGTGAAGCAGGTGCCGGACACCCAAAACATTACCGGAGACGCGATGAAAGCGGACGGAACCGTCAACAGACAGGCTCTCCCCGCGATCTTCAACCCGGAAGACCTCAATGCTTTGGAACTGGCGCTTCAGCTGAAAGACCGTTATCAGGCAAAAGTTACCGTTGCGACCATGGGTCCCCCGGCCGCCGCAGAAGTTCTGCGCGACGCGCTTTGCAGAGGAGCCGATAACGCAGTCCTTCTCACAGACCGCGCGTTCGCCGGTGCGGATACTCTCGCGACCAGCTATGCGCTCAGCAAATGCGCCGGAAAAATCGGCAAATTCGACCTCATTCTCTGCGGACGCCAGGCCATCGACGGCGACACCGCGCAGGTCGGTCCCCAGATCGCGGAAAAACTTCACCTCCCGCAGATTTCCTACGTGGAGGAGGTCCTTGAACTCAACGAGAAGACCGTCAAGGCCCGCCGTGCCATCGAAGGCGGCTATGAGATCCTTGAGACTCCCACTCCCGCTCTCTTCACGGTCATCGACGCCAACGAGCCGCGTCCGAAAAACGCAATTCGCATCATGAAGTACAAAAAAGCGAAAAGCAAACTCGATCTCGGCGCAGACGCAACTGCGGAAGACGTCGAAAAGCTCGCGGCTAAAGATCTTCTGATTCAGGCCTGGAGCGCAACCGACGTTGGCGCAGCTCCCGAACGCATCGGCTTCGCCGGCTCCCCGACCAAAGTCAAACAGATTCAGAGCGTCGTTCTGACCGCCGGCGACTACAAAGCCGTCGAAGCCACCGACGCCGGGGTCACGAACCTCATTCACGAACTCATTGAAGACCATACATTAGGGTGATTAACATGTCTGAACAAATTGGAAATGTCTGGGTTTTTATTGAGCAGGAAGGCGGAAAGATCGCGGACGTCAGCCTCGAACTCGTCAGCAAGGGCGCGGAACTCGCCGCCCGGCTCGGAGTCGACGTCGAAGGCGTCCTCCTCGGCTCCAATGTCGAACACTGCTGCAAAACCCTCTTCGAATACGGCTGCAAAAAAGTTTTCCTCGCCGACGACCCGCGTCTCGAACCTTTCACGGTTCTCCCGTTCGCAAAGGTCATTATGGATCTCATCCGCGAACACAAACCGAACATTCTGCTCTTCGGCGCGACGATGAAGGGACGTGAACTCGCCCCCCGCATCTCCTCCGAAAAGCTCGCCGGTCTCACAGCCGACTGCACCGACCTCAGAATCGACGACTTCGACGACAAGGTCAACAAGAAGTTCTACAAGAACAAACTCATGCAGATCCGTCCCGCATTCGGCGGAAACATCATCGCGACCATCGTCAACACCTGGGACGACCCCCAGATGGTCACCGTCCGCGAAGGCGTCATGAAAATGGCGGAACCCAAAGCCGGAGCGACCGGCGAAATCGTCAAAGTCGACGTCGCCCTCACTCAGGCGGAAACCGTCGTCAAGGTCATCGAGCGCGTCCGTCAGGACAAGACCGTGAACCTCAAAGGCGCACAGATCATCGTCGCCGGCGGCTACGGAGTCGGCTCCAAGGAAAACTTCAAGCTCATCCACGAACTCGCGCAGGTTCTCGGCGGCGAAGTCGGCGCCTCCCGCGCGGCAGTCGACGCAGGATGGATTGACCACGACCACCAGATCGGTCAGACAGGCGTCACCGTCCGTCCGAAACTTTACATCGCCTGCGGCATCAGCGGCTCCGTCCAGCACTGCGCCGGCATGAGCGAAAGCAAAAAGATCATCGCGATCAACACCGATCCCGCCGCGCCGATCTTCTCGGTCGCGCACTACGGAATCGTCGGCGACCTCAACCAGGTCATCCCGATGATGATCAAAGCCTACAAAGCCAAAGCGTGAGGAGAATAGAGAATGTCCAACTTTTTTACCGATAATCCGGACCTGATGTTCACGCTCAAGAATCTGGATATGGAAGAGATCGTCGCGCTTCGCGAAAACGATTACAAACAGGCGGAGCAGTTCGATTACGCCCCCGAGAACTACGAGGACGCAATGGACAACTACAAGCGCGTCATGACCGAAATCGGCGAGATCACCGGCGAGCGCATCGCACCCCGTTCCCGCCAGGTCGATGAAGAAGGTCCGACCTTCAAGGACGGCGTGGTCAAGTACCATCCGCTGACCGACAGGAACCTGCAGGACCTCAAGGACGCGGGCGTCATGGGCGTCATGCTCCCCCGTCAGTACGGCGGTCTCAACTTCCCGACCACCATCTACACGATGATGACGGAAATGGTCGCCCGCGCCGACGCCTCCCTCCAGAACCTCATCGGACTTCAGGACATCGCGGAAACCATCTGTGAATTCGGCTCCGAAGAACAGCGCCAGAAATACCTCCCGCGTTTCGCTTCCGGCGAAGCCGACGGCTCCATGGACCTCACCGAGCCCGATTCCGGCTCCGACCTCCAGTCCGTCCGCCTCAAAGCCACCAAAGGCGAAGACGGCAAGTGGTATCTGAACGGCATGAAGCGCTTCATCACCAACGGATGCTCCAAGATTCACCTCGTCCTCGCGCGTTCCAAAGAGGGAACCGTCGACGGACGCGGGCTCTCCATGTTCATCTGCGAAGCCTGCCCGGAACTCAAGGTCCGCCGCATCGAGCACAAGCTCGGCATCCACGGCGTCCCGACAGCCGAACTGCAGTACAACAATGTCCCCGCGGAACTCTGCGGACAGGAACGCCGCGGTCTGACCAAGTACGTCATGAGCCTGATGAACGGTGCTCGCGTCGCCATCAGCGGACAGGCGCTCGGCATTGCGGAAGCCGCGTACCGCGAAGCGAAAAAATATGCTTCCGAACGCGTCCAGTTCAGACAGAGCATCGACCAGTTCCCTGCGATCTACGACATGCTCGCCAAAATGAAAATCAAAGTCACCGCCGCCCGCGCCCTCCTCTACGAGACAACCCGCATGGTCGACCTCCGCTACGCCTACGTCGCGCAGGACGAACGCGGCGAAAAGGCGAAGTTTTACTCCAAAGTCGCCGCCGTCCTCACCCCGATGTGCAAAGCGCTCGCAACGGAAATCGCGAACCAGGTCGCCTACGACAGCATTCAGATTCACGGCGGAACCGGCTACATGCATGACTTCGATGTGGAACGCTACTACCGCGACGCCCGCATCACCAACATCTACGAAGGCACCACCCAGCTCCAGGTCGTCGCGGCTATCGGCGGCATCATGCAGCGCGTGCTTGACCCGATCATCTCCGAAATGCTCGAAATGTCCTGCGAAGGCTTCGATCCGGCTCTTCTCAAAAAAGTCGGCGTGATGTTCGCCAAGCAGAAAGAAGCGGTCCAGTTCGTCGCAGACAAAAAGGATTCCGCATACCACGACCTCCGCGCCAGAAATCTGGTCGAGAACGAGACCTTCGTCTTCGTCTCCCTCCTGATGCTGCGCGACGCCAAGAAGGATGCGAAACGTCTCCCGCTCGCGGAACGCTACATCCTCGACGCGGCACACGACTTTGAACGTAACTATCAGGTCATCATGAGCGGCGATCTCTCGACGATCGAGAAACACCGCGACGTCATTGACTACTGATAAGGAGAAACGGATACCATGAACAACGAATATCTGGAACGGGCAAAAAAAGTTGTCCCGGATGCAAAAACTCTCATCCTTCTCGCTTCCAGAAGAGCCACGGAACTCGCCTACGGAATGCGCCCGATGGTGCGCTGCAAAGACGAGAACCACCTCGATGTGGCGCTTCTCGAAATCGCCGAAGGCAAACTTGCCGCGAACTTCGACGCGAAATCCGACGATTTCATGCAGGAAATCATCGCCGCAAGAGAAGCCGCAAAACGTGAAAACGGCGAAATCAGATTGAGACACAACCAGCCGGCAAACGAGGAGTGATCCTCCCCGTCCGGAAGAGAATCTGCGCGCCGTCCATTGCGACGGCGCCTCTTTTTTAGAAAGGAATATTTCCATGCCCGAAATCGCCATCATCATGGGCAGCAAAAGCGATCTGCTCTCCCTCAAAGGCGCATTCGATACGCTCAACAGCTTCAATGTTGAATTCACCGCACGCGTCATGTCCGCGCACCGCACCCCGGACGCCGCCGCCGATTTCGCTAAAACCGCGGAAGCGAACGGAATCAAGGTCATCATCTGCGCAGCCGGAATGGCCGCGCACCTCGCCGGAGTGATCGCGGCGCACACCACCCTCCCCGTCATCGGCATTCCGATGGCCTGCGAACCGTTCAACGGATTCGACGCGCTTCTCGCAATGGTCCAGATGCCTCCGGGAATTCCCGTGGCAACCGTCACCGCCGGAAAAGCCGGAGCAAAGAATGCGGCCCTGCTCGCAATCTCCATGCTCGCGCTCTCCAATCCGGAACTCGCGGCAAAGCTCAAAGCCTTCCGCTCCGAACAGAGCCGCAAAGTCGAAGACGCCGACGCCTCCATTCAGGCGGAACTCGCAAAGCTCAAATAACTCATTGAACATGAAACATTTCTCCGTTTTTCTCGCGCTCGGGCTGCTTTTCCCTCTCTCCGGAGAGGAGTCCGTCAGCGACACAGAAAAGACGGAAAATTTTCAATTTCAATCCGCGTTTCAGCAGGAGTTCAACACTCTTTTTGAAACGCTGAACCAGCGCGTTCCGG
>URNE01000016.1 GCA_900549045.1 uncultured bacterium
CAGAACCGGATTCTTTTCATAACGCTTGAACTCATACATACTCAAAAACCTCCAGATTTATTGCAGACCGCTTTTGTCAACCATGCCGTTGTCCCGGTAATCGACAATGCGTTTTTTCAGATCAACGAACAGCTGCCGGATGTCCCGGATGCCGCCCCAGGTGAACCAGATACTGGTGATGACGCCGATGATTCCCGGCACCACCACATTCACCACCCAGAAATAATTGGACCAGCCGCGCAGTTTCCACGGGGAAATCAGATTCCAGATCAGCGAGCCAGCCCAGACAATGCAGATATTCCAGACAAAACTGTAACAGAACACGCTCCATGCCAGAGCTTTATCGCCGCGGGTGTATTCCGGACTGATGCCGACCAGCCGCTGGAATACCGTCCGCAAAGTCCATTTTTCCTTCAGTTCACATTTACCTTCATCATTGTATTCTCCCCGGTGCAGCATCCATTCCAGATTGAACGGTCTCTTCAGAGTCAGGAATGAAATCAGCACATACGCCAGAATGCTCGCCAGAATCGTGATGGCGAAAATCTCCGTGGAGTTAACGGGAAACTTCACCGGGTCCATTTTCCAGACCACATATGGATTCAACGGAGACGACACCGTTTCCAGAAAACTGCCGAGACCGTCAACCCAGCCCATGCGGTCCAGGAGCGGATAGACATGACGCGCCCAGCTCCGCTGCAGAATAATTCCGCCGATGGAAAAGCCCGCACCCGTCAGCAGCGAGGCATAAGCTCCCTGCGTGGTGCCGAACCGCGAATACAGTCCGCCGATCATCACTGCACCCGCACCGCCCGTCCAGATCGACGCCATGATGGTGATGTAAAGATTGATGTAATCCAGCTGCGAGAAAAAGAACGAGCCGAGAAAAAACACCAATGTGACAAACAGAGTCAGTCCGCGAATCAGCCAGAGCTGCTGTTTCACCGTCGGCGGTTTCTTCAGAAACGGCAGTACAATGTCCTGCGACAGAGTCCGCGCCGAGGCAAAAATCCGCGAGTCATCCGTCGAAAGCATCAGCATGATGGCAAGGACACAGAAGATCGCCAGCAGCGGCCCCGGCAGCATGGTCCGCATCGCCACCGGAAGCCGTGTCTGATTATACAGTGTGCGGAATTCCTGAAACATGGAATTTCCTTTGGCATTGCCGTTCTTCTTTACTAGAAACTGTTTGGCATTCTCCATGTAAGGAGTATCCAGATTCTGCTGAATGGACAGCGGCTGATCCACGCCGATCCGGTGTTTCTGCTCCGGAATCGCCTGCTGACTGCGAATGAAATCCGCGCGTTCAGCGGGATCGGCAATGATTTCCGCAGCGGCACGCGCCGACAGATTGTCGCGGATGACCTTGGCCTGAGGGCTGAAATCCTGATGATTCATGAACACAATCACCGACACCATGATCAGAAACAGCATGATGCTGCTGAATCCGCCGCGCCACGTTCCCAGCACGCCCGCCATTTTCTGTTCGTGCGGCGACCGCGCCGAGGAATCCTGTCCGCTGCCGTACCACGACGCCCAGTTCAGAATCCAGGCGGAAAAACCGACGATCAGCGCAAAGATATTGAAATCGCGCAGATTTTCCACATCGAAAGGATTCAGGAAACTTTCACCCGGCACACGGTCATACAGCACCGGCGTAATCTGACCGTCCCACGAAAATTTCCAGATGATGAATCCGACAATCACCAGGAAAATCGGATAACAGAGAATCGCCTGCAGCGAATCCGTCAGAATCAACGCAATCATGCCGCCCGACCAGATGATGAAAATCGCCAGCAGCAGACTGACCACAATCAGAGTCATGTAAACATTCAGCCGGAAACCGCAGACATCCACATATGCAGGCCAGTTGAAGAGATACATGAAGAACCGTGCCGCGATTGCCGGACCGATCGCATTAGTCAGCAGTTCCGCCGAAGTGCGCAGAATCGTCGCAAACACCCGGAAGTTCCTGCTGTAACGCATCTCCAGAAACTGTCCGATGGTCATGGCGCGGGTTTCCCGAAACCGGTAGATGCAGTATCCGGAAAGATTGATGAAGATGAAAATCGGGATGAAAAACGTCTGCCAGTAACCGACCGCGAAACCGGTTTTGTAATTGGCTTCACAGTTTCCGACCAGCGTAATCAGCCCCAGTGCCGCCGCCAGATCCCCGGTTGCCAGCAGAAAACGTCCCGCAACCCGTCCGGCGGAAAGATAATCCACCACATCCCGGATGTATCTCCGGGCATAAAGCGCCATCCCCAGCACAAACGCCACAGGAATCACCACAATCAGCCAGTTGTACCACTCCATGTTCCAAGCGCCTTACTTGAAAAAGGATTCAAAGAGTTCTTTGAGCGTGCCCGGACATTCCGACATGTAGGCTCCGCCCAGATTTTCCTGGTTGCCGCCATTCCAGAATACAACCACTTTACCGTCCTTTTCCAGATATTCGGCATCACTGGCGTTGTCTTCGCACAGATGCGGACGCGTCGGATCAGGATAAGTGTAAGTCGGCATCAACACACTGCGGCCTTCCGGTGCGTCTTCCCAGTTTACCAGATCACGTGAACGGGCTATCCGGGTGTCATAGTTGTCCCTGCCGTCCACCGGGTTCGGAAAAATGTTGACATACGTCACATAATACCAGCCGTCGAAAAATTCCAGTGCCGGTCCGCCGACATATTTATTGCGTCCGTAGACGGCATCCCGCACTTTCTCCCAGTGGATCAGGTCTTTGGAAACCGCAAATTTGAAGGTGAATTTCGGTTTGTACTGCGGATCGTCGCTCTCATATAACATCACAAATTTTTCACCGTCGTACGTTACCGCCGTGTTGAACAGTGATTCATTCGATTCCGCTTCAATCACTGCCATCGGGCGTGTCCAGGTGATCAGGTCATCCGATGACAGCATCAGCAGCCGCCGGGCTGTCCACCACGGACGATCCAATTCGTAATCAATGCAGAAACAGTATACCCTGCCATCATGCACGAATGCCGAGGCAAAATAGCAGTTGTAAAGCGGAGCGGACATGATCCGGTCTTCTTCCACATTGTAGATCTCGAAATGATCATCGTGAATCCCTTTGTCGGGAAAACTTTCCGGATAGCATTTGTACGCCGCAATATTTTTGCGGTTGACCACGCGGTATTCTTTGCCTTTGAAGAAAAATGGCGTCATTTCCCCGCAGCTGGGGATGCGGACCGTTTTCGTCCAGGGTGATTTCCAGTTAGTGTTCATTGTCAGACTCCTTTACTTGTTTTTAATGCCAATCAGACGGAATCCTTCGCCCGGAATTTCCAGCGAATCGAGTCCGTTGAGTTTCTGCTTGTTCCAGACGTCCATGAATTCCGCATGCCCGGGTTCAATTCCAAGTTCATTCCAATTGATCTTCAACGCCGCCGGCTGTGCGGTACGACCAAGATTGCCGATTACCAGCAGCCGGGAATGCGGCGACGGTTCCGTCCAGCAGTACAACGACACGTACACTTTCGGACTTGCCGACTTTACAGCAGTGTTCTCCCAGTAGCCGCAGAATTCCGCTTTGCCGAGCGCAACTTCATTGGATACCGTGAAACAGCGGCCGATCACCTCACGGTTGGAATAGTAGCCGACGACTCCGATGTCATGCAGCAGCATGGGTGTTGCGAATTTCAGTGTCAGACGCGGAGTCCGCACGTAAACCGAATCCCATTCCCCGCCGGGACGGAACATCGGCTGTATTTCCAGATGCGAATTGAACAGCATTTTCATGCCGGTAACCTGCGGGTTGTAGAGTGTGCGGTACGCTCCAGCCGGAATTTTTTCCGTGAAAAAGTGTTCCACATCCTGAAGAATTTTTCCGTTGTACTGTTCCCCCGTGATCGCGAAATCCGTAAACGTATGGGCAAACGGCACAAACCGGTGATGTGCATGAATCTTCTGGTACTTGCCGCGCTGATGCAGCAGCTTGTAGGTCCGCAGCAGAAAATTGCGCAATGACATCACATTGGAGGTGGTGTATTCCTGTCCGAAAGCATCCACACCGCCATGACCGTGACGCAGATTGCTGCACTGCACCACATGGCAGAGGTCATAATACACTCCGATCAGATCCGGATAATCATCCAGACATTTTTTCAGCAGGGTCATGTGGTAATCCGTTGAACCGGCATCCTGACAGGTTGAAATGGAATCGTAACGGCTGCCGTTGTCGTAATCCACGGCGGTTCCGCCCACAATGCCGGGAATCAGCCGCCAGTCGTCTATGAAGAAATCATATTCCGGTTCCAGACGGGAAATGAACCCAGGCTGACTGTACGGCATATAACCGATGCCGTCCTTTGCCAGTTCATCCAGATAAGCCCGGAATTTTTCCGGCTTCCACGGTTTCAGCGACGCCCATGGCTGTGTAGTGTAAGCCTGTGTATAACCGTTGGCGTCGTTCATGTGTCCGTTGCATTTGGCATTTTCCCCGGCGTAGGGCCGTCCCCATCCGGTATGATGACCCAAATGGAAATTGCGCAGTTCCGGTTCAACATTTTTCGCAGGAGTCGCCATCATCAGCATGGAATACCGCGCAGTTTTATTCAATTCCACCGGCTTGCTGATATAGCGGATTTCCGCCCGGACACTGTTCTGTTCCGGAGTCAGAGTAATCTGGGATTCCCCCCGCGCATTGTGCCAGTTCGCGGAATCCAGCGGCATCCAGGCAAAACCATGACGCCAACCCGTTGTCCAGATCAGAAAATCCAGCAGGGTACGGCTGTAACGATACCGGAGTTTTTTCCCCTGCCAGGGCGCATAGAACGGCGTCAGAACTGCTTTGACATTTTCCGCAGGAACGGCGTAGTTCAACATCAGAGAATCCAGCCGGACTTTTCCATTCCGCGGAGAAACGTCCAGCTCCACTTTCCAGGTACCGTCAAAAAACAGTTCCCCTTTCCAGCGGATTTCCAGTGATTCCGAAATTCCTTTCCCCGTAAAAACCGCCTGATCTTCATGAAGTTCGCGGCGGGTGAAATCCTGCCAGTGGATTTTTTCTGTTCCTTTTTCTGTGCGGACAAACAATTCGGGCGCACTGCTCAACAGTGCCTTGCCGTCCGCCAAAATCTGAACCGGAAACGGCGTCTGCCCGAAACGGTATTCCCGGTTCAGCACAGTGTACACATTCGAACCGGAATCTTTGACCGGAGCCCACGGAGTCGGCACGCTGTGATCCGCCATAAGACGTTCCTGATACGGAGTCAGATCCGGAATGGTAAACTTCACGGAATGTTCCCGCGACAGTTCTTTGCCGTTCAGCTGTACGACTGCTTCATATTTCCCGGAGACAAGCTCCGGCTCCAGCGGCAGGGAGACAGTCATTTCCGGCTGCGACGGAATGAAATCCGCCGTGCGGATTGTCTCGCCTTCCGGACTTTTCAGCAGAATGGTTCCGCGGATCTGTTTTTCCGCCGCCAGTGCGGCAAGCGTCTTGTAAAGACCGCCGAATGAAAGATTGAACCGAATCTGTTTCCGCGGATAATCTCCCCGGACAGTCATCTGAAGATTGGCGTCATAATGAAAACGGACCGCCAAACGTCCGATCTTCTTCCCGGACTGAAAGATATTGACGGTTCCGTTCCAGGTTCCGCCGGAAAGCTCTGCGTTCCATGCTTTTCCGTTAACCAGATTTCCGGATGTCTTCATCACTGTTCCAAGAGACGAGAGAGATCCCGCCCCGGAAAGCCGGCTTTCGCCTTTCAGCTCCACGCTCCAATGACCGCGGCTGTAATCACCGTAATTCACAATGCTGTAAAAGGTCTGGTCGCCGCCCAGCCGCAGTTCTCCGAAATATTCATCGCTGAAATACTCTTTCGGCTGAACTGCCCAGCTCATGCCGAAACGTCCCTTATCCTGATAGTTTTTGTAGAAGTTGGCGCGGAAAGAATCTCCTGCGCCGGAAAGCCCCAGTTCATGCAGCGGAATTGCCGCTTCCAGAGTCCAACGGTTCTGTCCGGCAGCTGCCGCTGTTTTTACCGCAGGATTCCACGCGGTGTTGCCATTTGGAATATGCGTCTGCCCGGCGGTCCCAGTTGCATCCCAGACCATGCCACTGGCGTTGATGACCAGCTGACGGCGAACTCCGTCTTTGGCAAAGTGCAGTTCCAGCGCATCGTCATTCCGCCAGATTGCGTCATCATCGCGGGCGGCGCCGATCGCTTTCGGTTCGCCTTCCAGTTCTGCGGCAATATAAAGATTTTCATGGTCATGTTTCAGCAGAACAGCATTCCCGGTATAAAGTTTTCCTGCATTGACGCTGTTACAGACGTTCATCAGAGGCAAACGGGTTGCTCCAGCCCATTCCGCGGCGTCCAGCCTGCCGTCCACGGATACGCTTCCGGTCTCCGTCTGCGGCACCGGAGCCAGCGGAATTTCCGCTTTCTGATTCGCCGGCGGAAAAACTTTCAGATAATCTTCCTGGATTTCCGCCGCCGAAAGTTTCCGGTTGTAGATCCGTATATTGTCATACGCCGTGGAATAATTTTTGTCATACGCATATCCGCGGGCGTCATTGATCCGGATATTCGCCCCGTCCGCCATTTTCGGAAAATGACGCGGAGTCTTGAACTTCAATGGATTGAATACCGAATAGATGTCCGCTGTTTTCGCAAGCACTCCATCCACATAAAAACGCATTTCCGTCTGATCCCAGACGGCATCCAGTTTGTGCCAGCTGTCCGCTTTCCAGTCCGAATCCGGCATCGGGACCCGGATTACGCCGACATCCTGATTGTTCATATGAATCGAAAAACGCAGTTCACCGTCGATCCATTTGGCGATCACCAATTTGAAACCGCCGGGATTGGACCCGGTGAAAAAAACTTCGAATTTTCGTTTGGAAGGGGTCCAGTTTTTCGGGGAAACCCAGAATGAGACCGTTCCCTGCTGCGGATCAAAGTTGCGGTAGTTGGCGTAACAGAGACTCTCCGCATTGGTCAGGCAGACCGAATTTTTGCTGCCGGGAATGCCTTTGTGCATACGCAGCTGCAGATCCGGAGACTGAAAACCGGGAGATTGCCGGGAATCGGAATTCTTCGCGCCTTTGGCATAATCCGCCCACACGGAATAGGTATCAAAATCCGCCCGGAAAAGCAGGGAGGGATCTTCGCCCGCGGCAAGCAGTCCGGCGGCAGCAAGAACGGCAGAAATCAAAACAGCTTTTTTCATCATGAATACTTCCTTTCCGAAGAAGCAGGATTACTTGCTCTGCACAAAAAGCAGATCCCAGTTGAATTTATAGGCAACGCGCACAACCGATTCGACATGACCGTCGCCGTACACAACATTGCCGCTGCCCATTTCAGTGAACGTCGGCATTTTATTGTTGTGCGGAGAAATGATGCCGTTCATCGGAACCTTATCCTGCCAGTTCCACAGATAACTCGGGAAATATCCGTCTGTAAACGGCTGATTGCGTGTGCCTCCCTCCACAAACATGGGCTGACGTGACGGAATTTTCATCCGCGCCGCCTTGATCGGCTTGAAACCGACCCAGCCGCCACCACCGATCCGCATGTTGTAAGAATAGGAGACCAGACTGTAAGCCGCGTCGACATCATACCTTGCCCGGTTATGCGCACTGTTGGTCACCCCGTATTCTCCCCATTCCGGGAAAGAGGTCGGACAATACAGCTGCGCCGGTTTGGTCAGATCGTTCTTGTAGAAAATATACCCCCAGATATCCGCATTTTCGGAGCCTGAACCAGTGGCGACTTTCCGGTTCATCGGAACGCACCAGCCGTCGAAGGAATTCTGATACATGCTCTGTCCCAGACCGAGCTGTTTCATGTTGTTGACGCAGGAGATGCCCCGTGCTTTTTCTCTGGCGGCGTTCAGGGCCGGCAACAGCATACCCGCAAGAATGGCAATGATCGCAATAACGACAAGGAGTTCTATAAGAGTAAAATTTACCCAGCGTAGACTGTTCACTCGGATACTCCGCGTACTTTTTTGTTTTCTCTGCTTCATGCTTCTTCCTCCATTTATTTTGGGGTTTATATGCCCTATTTGTCTTACGTAAGATATATTATACTTGAAAATCCGGAAAAGTCAAGGGGTAAGAACAAAAAAAAATCATATTTTTCTGAAATCCGGCAGCGGATCCGGAATATATCAGTTGAAAAAGCAACCTTTGTGAGGTATATTAGAAACGGAATCGTATCAGGAAGAAGATCTATGGCAAGGAAAGCATCAGAAAAAAGCATTTACCGGGTTGCGAAACAGTTGGGCGTTTCCATTGCGACAGTTTCAAGAGTTGTCAACAACCGCATCGGCGTTTCGGAAGCCACTCGCAGAAAAGTTCTGGAGTGTGTTCAGCAAATGGGGTATAAGGCCAGCTGCGGCATTATGCGACAGAAATATGTTGCCATCATCAACTTCTATCCGGTTCCAACCGAATACAACCGCAAACTGCTGGAAACTCTCTTCCTTCATTTCCGGGGGAAATCCATTTGCTGTTCTGCCCTTTATTATGATTTTGAAAAGGAACAACAGACGCTGCTTCAACGGCTTCGGGATGAACAGTATTCCGGCGCGATTTTAATTACGCCGCCGCAGCATATTCTTTACCAGTTGCATGATTTCTGTGATTCGGAGATCCCCGTAATGCTGGTGGATCATTGCGATGACTCGCTGCCGGAACAGTTCGGCTATATAGGCCAGGACAGTTATGAAACAGCGTATACCGCCGTAAAATATCTGCTGTCACTCGGACATCAGAACATTGCCTACCTTGGCGGCAACCCCGGTATTCCCGGGGCTGATGCTTACTGCAGAGGGTATCAGGATACCATGACTTCCGCCGGATTGCCGATTCTGACCCGAATCAATGATTTCTGCGGAAATCTGGAAGACATCGCCAGCCGGGAGACCCGGGAACTGCTGGTCCGACACCCGGAAATCACGGCCATTCTCGCCAAGGATGACGACTATGCGCTGGGCGCAATTCACTGCGCCGACCAGATGAAGATCCGGGTTCCGGAACAGCTCTCCGTGATCGGCACCGGCAACTACAATTTCAGCGCCTACACCAACCCGACCATCACCACGATGACCTACGATCTCGATGAACTCGGCGAAAAAATCGCCACTCAGTTTGCGGAGTGTCTGATCCACCTGCCCCCCATGCTTAAAATGCCGCGGAGTTTCATCCAGAGTCATTTGATTGTGCGCAGTTCGACCGGAGCACCCCGTAACGGTCGTCTCTTCGACTGACCCTCCGGCGAACTGCAGGCCAGTGTCCGTCTGTGCCGGAAACTTTGCGGACGATCAGACCGCCATACCGTTCCAGCATCTCTGCCGCATGCCGGCCATTGCGAAACACAGTGGACACGGAATCACTTTTCATACTGCGGAACCGATAACGTCCGGAAAATTGCGCACAATTTGAGAAAGGTTACTTGAAAAGTGACCTGTTCACTGATTGATTATAGTTTTCGCCGACAACAACCAATCAGAAGGAGAACAGGTCATGGAAAATGTAGCGCATGAAACGAAAAAAGCAATCTCCGGAGCCATCAAAATTGATGAAAAAGAGATTCAGGACCACATTGACGGTCTGGTGAGGCAGTCCGTCGAGGACACGTTGAACGCCCTGCTGAATGCGGAAGCGGATGCCATCTGCAATGCGGGCCGCTATCAGCGGACGCCGGATCGGCTGGACACCCGGGCGGGAAGCTGTCACCGAAAACTGCTCACCAAGGCGGGCGAGGTCGATCTGAAAGTTCCCCGGCTTCGGAGTCTGCCCTTCGAAACGGAGATCATCCGGCGCTATCAGACCAAGCAGAGCTCCGTGGAGGAGGCTCTGATCGAGATGTATCTGGCCGGCGTTTCTGTCCGGCGGGTGGAGGACATCACGGAAGCGCTGTGGGGTGCAAAGGTCAGTCCCAGCACCGTCAGCGACCTCAATCAGAAGATCTACGGCAAGATCGAAGAGTGGCGGATGCGTCCGATCAACGAGGAGCATCCCTACGTGTTCGTGGATGGCGTATATCTGAAGCGAAGCTGGGGCGGAGAAGTCCAAAACGTCTCCGTGCTGGTCGCGGTCGGGGTCAATCAGGATGGATACCGTGAGATTCTGGGCGTCGCCGAGGGAAGCCGCGAGGACAAGGAGTCCTGGAGCAACTTTCTGCGCTATCTGAAGGACCGCGGGCTGAAAGGCGTGAGGCTGATCATTTCGGATAAATGCCTCGGCCTGTACGAAATCATCGGGGACTTCTTCCCGGAGGCAAAATGGCAGCGCTGCGTGGTCCATTGGTATCGCAACGTTTTCAATCTGTGCCCGTGGAAACATGTCCGTGAAGTTGCCGCCATGCTGAAGGCGATCCACGCGCAGGAAGATAAAGAGGCCGCGCGCGCGAAAGCGGTCCTGGTAGTGGAAAAGCTTCGCAGAATGAAGCTGGAAAAGGCGGCGGAGCTTGTGGAGAAAAGCGTGGAGGAGACCTTGTCCTACATGGATTTTCCGTATGAACACTGGACCCGTCTGCGGACCAATAACGGACTGGAGCGCATCATGAAGGAGATTCGCCGCCGGACACGGGTCGTCGGAAGCTTCCCGGACGGTTACTCCGCCATGATGCTGGTCGGGGCAAGACTCAGGCATCTTTCAACAACAAAATGGGGTACTCGTCAGTACATGAACACTTGCAAACTTTATGGGGAAGATGTAAAGTAAAAGAAAGAAGGCTGCGCCTCACAAACCGACCTGCTCCTCCGGAGCTTTATGGTCGGTCGGTTTGCTCGGCTCCGCCAAAAGCACACGCGAAACTCTGATCAGTCAGAATCAAATGTGCGCAAAAGTTCGGACACTACCAAGCCGTCACCCGGAACACCGGAAACGGACCTGTCGATTCCGATATGATCACTTTGGATTACACTCAACCGTCCGGGAAAACCGGCGTCATCATTGATGCAGAGAGCAAAACCTCTGTTCGTCTGTCATTTGAAGTCCATTCCGTCATTCCGGCGGAAAATGCCGCCGGAATCCGGGAGTAATTACTTCTGTTCAAAAAGAATAAGCGGATATTTTTCCGCGGAGCGGTTGGTTGCGATCCCTTCCGAAATCTGAATCCAGCCTTCCCGTCCGAAGCCGTCGTTGTCATTGATCAACGCGCTGAAACGGATTCCTTTCTTCCATGATTCCCGCGTCATGCCAATGGAAACAAACGGGATCCGGACCTCGTATTCCGTCAATGTTCCGGATCGGCTGGCATTCAGACTCCACAGCTTCTCCGGATGCTTTCCGGCAAAAGACGCGGGCGACTCCCACAGAAACAGCTCCGGTTTTCCATCGGCAAGAAGCGTAAGCCCGGCGATCCAAAGCCCTTTCTGCCCCGGCAGAGAAAACGCGATCTGCACGCCGTCCCCCTGCCAGACACGGGATCCCCGGTGCGGCTGAACATGCTTATCATCCGTAACCGCAAATTTCAGTACCCACACGTCGCCCTTTTGTGCCATGCGGATTTTCGCGGAGAGGTCATCCGGTCCTTTCCAAACTCTGTGAACGTTCCCCGGATCGGCATCAAACAGGACATGCACCTGATCCCGCTTCCGGAGAATGAAATCCCATTCATCCGCTTTCCGGTCCCGGGGAATCAGAACCGCATGATCCATCGGAATACGAAGCACGGTTCGGATACCGGGAAATACAGCCAACAACTCCGGATTCTGCGGTCTCCCCGCCTCCGGTTTCAACCGGACTTCCGCGGTCAGCAGTCTCCGTTCTCCCGAAGCTAAACGGATTTCCGACGGCAAACCGGTGATCTGCATCTCCTTTCCGCCGTCGGCTTTCAGAGAGACCGTCTGCGGCTCATCAAACGGATTGAACAGGGAAACGCACAGTTCCGCCGGGATGTGACCGGGAACAATGCCTCCATTCATCCATCCCTTTACCAGCGCTCCGGCATAACGGACATGAGAGGCCTTACGGAAAAGCAGTATTTCCGGCGTAACGGAAATGCGGTGGATCACAATGCCGTCCGTCAAAGAGAGTTTCCGGCGGTTCCCCATCAGATCGACCGCTTCCACGGACTCCGCATCCGTCCGGAAAACCGCGGGTTCATCGGCGGCTTTCTCCGGAGTATCGTTCCAGACCGCAACCGCATGGTCCCCGTCGCCCGCGAACTCCAATATCCAGAGATCTGTTCCCTGATTGACGCGGCGGCGGAACTCCATTGTCCGGAAGACCGAAGCAAGCGTATTATAAACCACATAGACCGGTTTCGGATAGAAATCAAATGTCACAAGACCGTAGGGATGTTCCGGATCGTTGGCGGCGAAACCGTTATTGCGCAGATTATACCAGTTGTAGCCGATCGCACCCGCCGACCAGGAGTAGAGAAACTTCTTGAACAGAGTCTCCGCCTGTCTCCGCTCCCCGAAACCATACGCGGACACCGCTGTTTCGTTGGCAAACCATGGCACGTCAACGCCGACGCGCTTCCGCATCGGCAGCAGGAATTCCTCCACATGCCGACGATACGCTTTAAACCCGCCGTGACCATGAAACGCGTGAATATCAAAATACTCTTTTCCGTTCACAAGCACATACTCCTGAAACCCGTTCTTATTGTTCTCCGGGTACGCATGAGCAAAACCGCCGGTCAGGATCTTCACATGCGGAGCAAATTTTCTCTGCTCCTCACGGACGATCTTTTGCAGCTGTACATAATCCGGCGCGGAAAAATCGCAGAAGGTGAGCAGATCCGGTTCGTTCCAGACCTCCCAGAAACGGATACGGTCGCCATAATTCCGGAAGAAGAATCCGACATAGTTGCGCCATTTCCGGAAATCCGGCAGACTGTTCGGTTTGTTTTTGACTGAACGCGCCCATACTGGCGGATTCGAGAGAATCGGCATCACCTCCATTCCGCGCGTTTCATATTCCTTCATGATCCGGTTCAGCGCTGCGAGATGCCATTCATCCGGCTTCCGCTCCAATTCACGCCAGCGAAAGTTCAGCCGGAGAGCCGAAGCACCGCACAGTGACGCCGTTTCCGCCTCGACCGGAAAAATATTCGTATTGTACCATCCCGGAATGCAGATCCCGAACACAAAACCCGGTCTTCCGGACTTTCCCGGTCCTGCGGGTGTCATGTAGGCAAGACTCCGCGTCCGCTCAACAAAAGCGGAACCGTCCGCAGCCTCCAGCCGCATCAGCACGTTCCAGTGTCCGGAATATGGCAGC
Source organism: uncultured bacterium (assembly GCA_900549045.1). GTDB lineage: Bacteria > Verrucomicrobiota > Lentisphaeria > Victivallales > UBA1829 > UBA1829. The sequence continues at coordinate 13,214 of URNE01000016.1, forward strand.
CGTGTCTCCGGCCGGTACTCCAGCACCCCGTTGGCGGGAAGCGTCAACTCCGCATTCTCCGCAACGGTGTGACCGAAAAAATCCCGGAACTCCATTTTTGCCCGGCAGGGAAGCGGCGTACTGCCCGGATTCCGCAGGAGAAATCTCAATTTCGTCTCATCGCCTTTTTTCAGAACCCTTGCGGTGGATCCTGTTTCAATATCGAATTTTACCGCGTTCAATTCCGATTTCACCGGACTGAACTCAAAACTTATCTTTTTCACAATGACAGACGCCGTACCGCTGTTTCCGGGCGCATGGACCACGCAGGAATAAAACCGCATAGGAAAATCAATGTTCCGATCCTTGTTGCCGCCGAACGCATGACGGAAATTCTTCCGCGTCATCGGGATCATGATCCGGTACGCTCCCGGTTTCCGGAAATCGACAGCGGAACGCCACTGAAACACCTCTCTCCGGGAATCCATGAAACGGACGCAGAACTGATCCATCGGGGAAGGCTCCATTACTTCCACATCCACCAGACAATTCGCCTGCTCAAATTCAGGAACTGCGAACGTCTTTTTCCACGGTTCGCCGAAAATACAGGTTCCGCTCAGCGCGGTATCCCAACGGATCAGAAGTCCGTCCCTGACATAGTCCGCACTTTGATGCAGAGCTTTTCCTTTCCAGACTGACACGGGCGGGCGGTCCGTGGAAAAATCCTGAATCACCGCGGCGCCCAGAGAATACACGACAAGACAGCAGCAGACAACAAACGGCTTCAGCATTCGGATCACTCCTTTCCGGTTCACCACGTTACGGCAGTCCAGTTGACAACCCCCTGATTGGCTCCGATGGACCTCATCCGCGCAACACTGCACGACTGGGCATGACCATCAAAGAATACAACATTGGAGTCTCCGCGGTGATGATACGACTGCAACTCATTTCCGCCCCCGTTGCCCCTGAGGGGAAGCATCCACGAACCAGTGAATCCGGGTCCGGTCGACTGGTCGACCGTATCGGCGAAATGCGGCATTTCCGATGGTTTCTTCAATTTTGCAAGGTGAAAAATCACACCGTTGGGATCATACGGCAGGACAAATTCGCCGAATCCGGCATCCCGCCAAAATGTTTTTTCCGAATCCCAGCGGATATACAGGCTCCCGTATGCGCGGAACTGCCGGTTGTGCTCCCTCGGTTCCGGACGTCTCAGAGCCGGACAACTAAGCTGTTTATCTGTC
>URNE01000017.1 GCA_900549045.1 uncultured bacterium
GATCATCGCCGTCGAAAACGAAGACTGAGGAGTACATCATGAACGAAGAAATTCTACGGAAGAAGATTCTCGGCTGCTGGCATGGGAAGAACATCGGCGGAACGCTTGGAGGTCCCTGCGAGGGTTTCCCGGTCGTCAATCACCTGACATTCTATGATCCGGTGCCGGAAGGAGCGATCGCCAACGACGATCTGGAACTTCAGGCGATGTACGCCGCGGCTCTGGATGAAATGGAACGGGTCGAAATCTCCCGCGACGTCCTGGCGGACATCTGGCTCAGACACATGAACTTCCACGTCGACGAGTATGGCGTGGCAATGAAAAACCTCTCGCTCGGAATCCGTCCTCCGTGGTCCGGCGTGTACGACAACCATTTCACGGACGGCATGGGGGCGGCGATCCGCAGCGAGCTCTGGGCGTGTCTTGCGCCGGGCAATCCCGGGCTGGCGGCGGAATTCGCCCGCGAAGATTCCTGCATCGACCACGCCGGAGCCGGAGCGGATGCGGAGATCTTCTTCGCCGCTCTTGAGTCCGGCGCATTCGCCGGAAACGATCTGCGCCTTCTCATTGCGGATGCTTTGAAGTTCCTGCCGGAAGATTCCGCGCTCGGCGAATCCATCCGCAGAACATGTGAACTCTGGGAGAAACACCGTGACTGGAGAACTGTCCGGGATCTCCTCTTCGAACGCTATGCGACGGAGTTCCGGACTTCCGTTGAAATCAACATCCCGTTTACGGTTCTCGCGCTTCTTTCGGGCGGGGGAGACTTCGGGAAAACAATCTGCGATGCGGCAAACTGCGGAATGGATACGGACTGCACCGCCGCGACCGCCGGCGCAATTCTCGGGATTCTGAACCCGGACGGCATTCCCGCGGAGTGGCTCGCTCCGGTCGGACACAAACTCATCGTCCGCGAAAGCGCAGTCCGCGGACTCCGTTTCCCGGAGACAATCGAGGCGTTCACGGAGCAGATTCTGAACTTGCGGAAACGTCTTGTCCCCTCTGTGAAAACGTATGTCGTTCCGGAGCCGGACTGGACCGCGTTTCAGGTCCCGGCGGAGTATTCCATGAAAAAAAATCTGCACTGGTATCATGTGAATCTGCGCGAACAGAACTGGACGCCGATCCGTCTGCCGATGATTTCCGGCTCCCTGGAGGTTCCGGAGGAGTTTCGCGGAAACGGCGGACAGATTGTTCTCAGGTACCGGTTTGAGCTTCCCGCCGACGGCGTCTATACCGTTTTGTTCAACACGCCGACTTCGTGTCAGGTTTACCTGGATCCGGAATCGGAGGATTTGCACGACGACCGCGATATGCTGTTCGGACGCCAGCGTCTGTTTCTGGAGCGGGAAATCCGTCCGATGCGCTTCCGCTGTGCGGATCGTCCGCAGATCTTCAATCCGACTCCGGGCGGAGCTCCGCAGAACCAGGTGAAACGTTATCTGAAACTGTCGCGCGGAATGCATACTCTGATCATCGCCCTGGCCCCGCTTCCTTCGGAAGAGCGGATCTACTGGGGAATGGGCATCGCCGAGGACAACCGCTTCCTGACCGGAATTTTCCGCTGAAACAGCAAAGGAAAGGCTGTATGATGAAAAAAACATTCTTTATGTATAAATTCCGCGGATTTACGCTTATAGAACTCCTCATAACGATTGCGATCATCGCGATCCTTGCAGGAATGCTCCTGCCTGGATTGAGCGCGGCGCGGACCGCGGCGGGGCGCACGTCGTGTTCCGGAAACATGAAGCAGGTGTTTTCGGGGATTGCCATGTACAATCTTGACAACGACGACTACATGCCGTCGTTCGTCGGAACGTACGGCTACCACGGAATTTCCTGGCAGATCAGCGCCTACCTGAAGGTTTCCGGTCCCGGAATGGTGACGCGTCCCGTTTACATGGACGAACAGTCGATTGACTTTGAAAAGCCGCGCGGCGTCTTCTTCTGTCCGGCGGTTCCCGAAAATCCAGCCGACTGCGCCTCCTTTTCCGGGAGTCTGCCGTCGACTCAGCGCTATTCATCCAACTACATGCCGACCGCGTGGATTTACACGCCGCCGGATCCTTCGTGGGGAAGTCTGCGCGGCGGCTGGACGAACCGGGATGCGTCGGGGAGCGGATTTTATGAACAGCATATCCGTCTTTCGCGGATCATGAACGGTTCGCTGATCATGGCGGAAGCCGGATGGAGCGGCGCGACCGGAGCAGGAAATGTCGCCTATGCTCTGCCGCGTCTTGCCGACGGACAGTATCCGGGCGATTCATTCTGGAACCAGGACGGCTGTGCAGGATACCGCTGGGTTCCGCTTCATGGACGGCAGGTGAACTGCATCGAAAAAAGCGGAGCCGTCTTTTCCGTTTCACTCGGCTCGGGTCCCGTTACAGATTCTCAATTCAGACGTTTGAAATAACCAAAACAGGAGCTTTTATGATGAAAAAGACAACTCTGATGATCACACTGGCTGCAATGACTTCGCTGAACCTTTTCGCCGCGGAACCGCAGACGATTCTGCCGTGTCCGGAAAACGTGCCGCTCAAGTGGCGGATGGAAGGCGCTGCAAAAGTGCTGGAGGACGGGTCTGTGGAACTCGTCAGCTCCGGCATGGCGGAACGCCCCGGCGCGATCCGCTGGATGCCCCTCCGGAGCGGAGAAAAATATGTGTTCACCGCGGAGATGAAGGGGGAAAACATCGGGAAAAAACAGCATGAATCCCACGGCGTTGTGTTCGGCGTGTTCGTTGAAATCGACGGCAAGTGGCGGCAGCTGGGCGAAAAGATTGAGCTCACCGGCACATTCGACTGGCTTCCGGTCACCTGCAATGTCGCAATCCCCGCGGAGTTCAAGGGGACTTCGGGCAACCTTATCATCGGACTCTTCAATGTCGCAGGAAAACTGAATGTCCGGAATGTCCGCATGACGAAGCTTGACTGACAATTCTTCCGGAGAGAAGCATGAATTTGAAAAAACTGATTTTGGCGGTCTGCGCGCTGCTGTGGCTTCCGCTCTTCGGAGCGCCGCGCGTTCTCTGGCCGCAGGAGGCTTCCGCAAACGTCCGCTGGCGTCTGGAAGGCGGAGCCGGAACCCGGGACGGCTGCATGAAATTTGAAAATGCGAAGCCGGACGGCTACTCCTCCGCGACCCTCTGGTTTCCGGCCCGTCCGGGCGAACTCTACACCTTTCGCGCCAAGATAAAGGGGGAAAACATCGGGGAGAAACAGCATCCGATGCACGGCGTTGTGTTTTCTCTGTTTACGCGGGAGGGCGGGAAATGGAATCCGCTCGGAAAGCCGGTCCCGCTGAAAGGGGCGTTTGACTGGACGGATGTCCGGTTCACGGCGCGGATTCCGGATTATCTGCCGGACAATTCGGGAAATCTGATTGTCGGACTGCATTACGCGTCCGGAACTCTTTGGGTGAAGGATGTTTCAGTTGAAAAGGAACTGGAGCTCAAGTGCGATGAGAAGATTCCGGAATATGTCCGCCGGATGCGTCAGACCGACCTCGGATTTCTTGCGCTCGGGCGTTACGGTTTTCACCCCTACCGCCTGCGGAAGAATCTGAACCGCTGGTACACGCTCCGTCCGAAACTGCCCGACATGCCGGAAAAACAGCGAAACCGCGAACTGGATGCAATGGAACAGTTTCTCCTGGGGCTCTCGTCGCAGGTTCTGGGAACGATCCTTTCTCCGAATTATCTGCCCGACTGGGTTCCGGACCGCGTTAAGAAGAGCCGCGCCGAACTGGAAGCCCGTTACACCGACTGGCGTATCGGCGCGGAGACCCTGACCCGGGCCGGGCTCCCCTGTTCGGCGGAAGACGAGATCGCCCGCATTGAAGCCGTGCGCAGACAGTTCCCCGACGACACGGCGGTGACCTTCTCCGACGTCGACCGCGCGGCGGAGCTTTACAAGAAGATCGCGGAAGAGCGGTTGCGTCTCGGTTCGGAACTGCTCTCCCTGCGCCGTGAACTCCGGGCGTGGACGGTCGCGAAGACGTTGTCTCCCGAAAACGCGGAACCGCCGCTCAAGGAACTCTCTTCGCGTCTCTCCCGCTGGGAGTCCGCATACCGTTCCGGCGATTATCCGGACGCCGCCGCAATGTCGCGGGAGTGCGAAGCCGTGATGCGGCGGTTCCGCAGGAAAAGCGCGGAATCCGGTGCGCTTCAGCCGGGAGCAAGCCTCCGCAGCTGCGGCGTTTTCGGTTTCTCGGGCAACTGGCACACTCTGCTGACAACAAACGCGCGCGACACCTCCATGTGGATCGATTCCGCCGGCGAATTCCAGCTTTATAAAAACAAAAACTTCAACTGGGAGATCTCGTTCCGCCCCGAAGGGTTCATTCCGGTCGACTTCAAACTTCAGGACGGCTCCTGGACCTATTCGAAACGGACGGTCCGTTTGAAAAATCTGCGAACCGGCAAATACGGATTCATGGACGTCTACTGGAGTTCGCTTGCTCCCGGACTTCTCTTCCGGACGGATGAAGGTTCGGTTGAAATTTCGGATCTCACGCTCAAAAGCCCTGTCGCTCCGTCCGCGTTTGCCGCCGCGGTCAACGGGAAGGTGAAACTCTTCCGTCCGGGCGAAACGCTTTCGGGAAAGGAGCTGACGGAAAACTGGATTCTCCTTCTCTGGGAAAACGGCGCGCCGAAAATTCCCGTTCTCGTGACATTCGGAAAGCTTCCGGATTCGGCCGCCTGCGGAGAGAACGGACTTCTGATCCGCAATCGCGGCGGGATCGGTTTCTTCGCCGCCGCGCCGCTGCATGGAGCCTCCGTGCAGCCCGCGGAGTACGGCAAAAATTGGAAAACCCTTCCGGAAAAGGAGCTCGCTCAGTGCCGCCGGATGGCCGCCGCCCTGAATTATTTCCCGCTGGATCTGGAAGAGTTCTTTCAGATGCGGACGGGAAAGGTCCGCATTGTCAGCCGCATTGCAAAAGCGGACCGTCTTCTTCCGGATGCGACTCCGTATGTCCCGATGGTTCCCGCGTATACTCTGGCGATGCCGGATCTGATGGATTTTCAGCCGGACAAACCGCTTTCGGCTCCGCTTTGCACGACGAAGTTCGGCTTCTTCCGGACCGTTCCCGGAACCTCCTTTTCGTTTGAGCTTCCTCTCCCGGACATGCTGGACCGCGTGGTGCTGAAGCCTTCGGGCGAGGAGAAGATGATTGTGGAGTTCAACCGTTTCATCCTGAGCGAGAAGAGTCTGGAGTTCCGGACCTGCTCCGCGCTCGACTGGTACGCCGGGCTTTTTTCCGGAATCAACCTCATGACGCCGGAGGCGAAAAAGTTCCTGGATCTCCTGCCTCTCTCAGGTCAGCGCGACCGCGTGGACGATGCGGAGGAGGTTTTCGGCCGCTGTCATTCCTCCCCGTGGTTCCTCTCACCGGATCTTCTGATCGACCCGTCGACGGGACGCTCCGGCTGGTGCGCCGGCTGGCGCGCATTCCGTCACGGCTTCCCGATGAAGGGCGATATGACCTGTTTCAACATGCAGCTGCTCCAGACGCCTTACGCCGAGGCGGTCTATCAGGGACGCTGGGATCGCGTGGAAGCTCACTGGGAGCGGATCCGGGAGTTCTTTTCCGGTGTCGAATTGTGCCAGATCTGGCAGGTCCCGGGAATGAACACCACCACAAGCGGTCTGATCATCGCGGGAGACATGTACGGCGACGGCTTCCGTTCCTTCTATCACATGTATCACATGGCGTCCGGAATGAAGGACCGTGCGCTTGCCGACCGGGCGCGGTATCTTGCCGCGCGGCAGAATGCGACGACCGCCGCGCTGATCAACCGGAACGTTCCGCCGTTTGCCGCGCATCTCCACAATACCGGAGACTCTGCGCAGTCGGAGGGGCATCTCGGCTGGCTGATCGGCGTGGACAATCACGGACTCCGCGCCGGGAACTGGAGGAATTCGCGGAACCAGGCGCCGTTTCAGAACGCCGGATGTCTGACTTATGACAATCCGTTCTTCGAAACTCTTCTCTGCACGCTTCCGGCGGAAAGCCGGGAATGGATTCGCGATTTCCGCGCCAATGTCCCCGCCTGGTCCGAACTTGAAACGATCCTCGCTTTTGAAAATGTGAACGGCATTGCCAATGCATGGAACACGCTGAAATTCCTTGCGTTCACGACTTCGGACAGAGACGTCGTGCGGGGAATCATGGAAAAATTCCTGCGTGTCGATTTCCGCAGTCCCGTTCCTCCGCGCGGCGGACTGGAACCGCTCTGGAAAAAGATGGCCGCTCTCCTGCGCGGCAGCAATTATCCGCTGGGAATCAACGCCATGCCGCACGTGATCGCGCAAAACGACCCCGTCTGGCTTGGCGGCTGGGGACGCGCCCTTATCACCGGGGGAACGTATGACCGGGCAAAACGGGTTGCGGAGATTTCGCTTTTCTGTCCGGAGCCGGAGACGATCCGTATCGTTTCGCGTGTCCGTCCCGTCCGGATGACGGTGAACGGAACCCTTGCTGAGATTGTCCGCGATTCCGCGGCGTATCAGCCTGTTTACAAGGTGAACGCCGACGCCGGAGCGGTCCGGATCCGTCTTGAGCTCCCTCCGTACGCGGAGACGGACTGCGAATGGCCGGTTTCCGGAAAACTTTCCTCCGCGCTGACTCTTCCCGCCGCTCCGGCTCCGGGAGAGTTCCGTCCGGATGCTCTGAAGCGGCGCGATTTCTCTCCCGGAAAGTGTACGCCGCTGCACCTGGATGCGCTCTGCAACCAGCCGGGCAACGATCAGGAGCCGGAGAAGCAGCCGGGCGACGTCTGGCGGATTCCGTCCGGAGAAGTGATGCTGCGCGGCGTTCCGTTTAGTCTTGCGAAGCCGTCCGGGGAAAAAGGATATTCGATGATCATGCTGAAAGGCAAGGCGCGTCCGCAGTATCCGGAACGGATTGTGATTCCGGTCGACCGGCAGTGCAAACGGATTTATTTCCTGCACGGACTCAGCTATCCGGAAGGCGGAAAGGCGTTGACCTACCGTCTTCATTTCGAGGACGGGCAGACCCGCGACATTGAAGTCTATGACCGTGTTCAGGTTTCCGCGTGGAAGGTTTCGCCGGATGCGGATATGCTGTACGATCAGCCGCAGGCTTTGGCGATTCCCGCATGGCCTGCCGGAAAACCCGGACAGTGGGGCAAAGGCGTCGGCGGATACATTTTCGCCTGGGAAAATGACGTCACTGCGAGCGGAGTGACGCTTGGCGTGATGGATCAGCGCGGTCTGGCGAGACTGAAATCCATTGAGGTGATTTCCGCCGGCCGTTCGGTTCCGATTCTGCTTGCGGTTACGCTGGAGGATTGACGCCGGAGACTTTTTCCGTCGGAAAATAATTTTTCCGGATGAAAAATGAAAAACGGGGTGTATATTTCATCTGAAGCATGCACCCCGGTTTTCCGGAAAAATGGAGAGTATCCGATGAGCGATGTCTACAGCGAACGTTTGTTTTCCCGCGAGACCCGCGTTTCCGCGTGGTTTTCCAATTCATTTGCGGGAGCGGGAGTCCAGTTTCCCGCTTCGATCGTGCTCTGGCCGGCGTTCGTGGAACGCGCGGTCCTGAAGCCGGGCGAGGGGTTCAAACACAAGAACTACACCCGTTTTGCAATAGAAATGCCGCTGGAGGGACGGATTGTCTGCGAGGCGCGCGGCAAAACCTATTCCGCCGTTCCGGGGGAGGTCGCTCTGATTCATTGCGGCGAAGATTCCGCGTTCCAGTGCGCGCCGGAGGGCAACTGCCGCAAAATCAGCATCGGAATCTCGGGTCCGCTGGTGCACAGCCTGACAACCGAACTGCATCTGGTCGACCCGCTGACCGTGAAGCTCGGCGACAGCGAGGCGTTTCTGAATCTTCTTCTGGAAATCGAGCGCAAACTCGGCGTCCGCGAGGGAGTGGACTACATCGGGCTTTCAACTCTGGCGTTCCGTCTTCTTTCAGAGCTTGCGGGAATGATTGAACGCCGCTATCCGCCGCTCCTGGAGCGTGCTCTCTCGATTATGAAGGCGAACATTTCGCAGCGTCTGACAATTGCGGAGATTGCGGAGAAGCTGGAGACGTCGCGCAGCACATTGGAGCATCTGTTTCAGGAATCGCTTTCCGTTTCGCCGCACCGGTATTTTTCCCGGTTGAAGCTGGATACGGCGAAATCGCTTCTGCTGCATACGGATCTTCCGGTTCACCAGATCGCGGAAAATGTCGGCGCACTGAACTCGATGCACTTCTGCCGCAGTTTCAAGACGGAATGCGGCGTTTCCCCCTCCGAATTCCGGAGAAAAGAAAAATGATAATGTCTTTATTGAAAATGATAATAAAAAGTGCAAAAGACCTGTTGCCGTTTTCTCCGTCATGGTGTATAATTATAAGCAGAAAGACGGTTGCGCATCCGTGAAACATCAAACAGACAGGAGAAAAAAGATGTTGAGAAGAAAATACAGGTTTACGCTTATAGAGCTCCTTGTGGTAATTGCGATCATTGCCATCCTTGCCGGCATGCTTCTGCCCGCCCTGGGCAAGGCGCGGAACAAGGCTCAGGCAATAAACTGCATGGGAAATCTGAAACAGTGCGGAACGCTGCTTGTGCTCTACGCCAATGCGTTCGACGGAAATCTTCCCGCGGTGCACAAGTATACGAAAGGGCGCGCTTATCTTTATGCGCGGCTTTACGACGCCGGGCTGCTTACTTCCGCCGGAAACGGAACGGCAAGCACAAACAAACGTGACAATTCGGTGTTTCTGCGCTGTCCGAGTTACTATCTCGAAAATTCTCTGGAGCGCGAGTTCTGCACCTACGGTTACAACCACGGTTACGGCGGTGAGCCGCCGGATGACGGAGTCAGTATCCGGCTGGAGTCGCTGAAGTTTCCGAACTGCGACATCAAGTACACTTCGGCGTCGCAGATTCCGCTGATGACGGACACTGCAGCAAACACCGCCGGAACCTCAAAAGATTTGCGCGGGCAGTGGTGCGTGTTCTATTTCCGCCGCGGACCTTCCTATCAGAGCGGAGTTCATCTGCGCCACGAAGGACGCGTCGGGCTGCTTTGTGGAGACGGACATGTCACTTCAGTCAACCGGACCGGACTTGTCGATCAGTACGAGTTCAAGGAAATGATTTACAATCAGTATGAAATGTGAGGAGGTTTGAAGATGTTTTTTGACGGCTGCAAAAAAATGACGGCGCTTCTCCTGCTGTCTGCATTTCTTCCTGTTTTCGGCGATTCGCAACTGCGCATCACATCGGAAAAACCGATCCCCGTCCGCCGGGAACTTCTGGGCGTCAACCAGCTCGGTTATGGTGACGGCTACGGACTGGTGGTTCCGCGTACACATACGGTTGTTCCGGAACTTGTCCAGCTGCTGAAGGAATCCGGATTTGCTTCACAGCGTTATCCCGGCGGCTGCGGTGCAACACATACGTTCAACTGGAAGGTTGCCGCAGGACTGGAAGGACGCAAGCCGGTGCTCGGGCTGATGGAATTCCTGAATCTCTGTGAAGCGACTTCGATGATGCCGATTCTTTCCATTTCCGGTTTCCGCGGTTCTCCGGAGGAGGCCGCCGAGCTGGTCGAATTCCTGAATTCACCTGCCGATGATGCGCATCCGTGGGCGAAACGCCGCGCGGAACTCGGACATCCCGCGCCCTACAAAGTCAGGTATTTTGAATACGGAAACGAGTGCTACCACGGCAACTTCTATGTCAAGCCGAAACAGTGGATCACTCCGGAAAAGTACGGAATGGATTATCTTGCTTTCCAGAAGGCTATGAAGGCGGTCGATCCGGAAATCAAGCTCGGCGTTGTCCTGAACGAACCTGGCGAATTCAATCAGCGGGCATGGGATCTTCCAGTTCTCAAAGTCATCGGGAAACGCTTTGATTTTCTTACGCCGCACCAGTACACCCCCGTCCGGACTTACGATCCCGCGGGTTATCATGGCGTGTTTCTGGAGCAGCGGAATCATTTCCGCCAGACCATCAAGAGCTGCCGCGCGTACGCCGCCAATGCGGGCGTCAAAGAGCTCAAACTTGCCAATACGGAATTCAATTCCGATGTCAAATCGCATCGGAATCTGACCAGCGCGCTTCTGAATGCGGAATGGCTGCGAATGTTCTGCTACACGCCGGAATTCTTCACGGCGCATTACTGGCAGTTCGTCAACGAGGGCTGGGGAATGGTCGGCGGACGCAAGGCTCCGTATGTGAAGCGCCCGAACTATCTGGCAATGCAGCTGTTCGGCCGCTATCTGCTCGATGAACTCCTGACTCCGGAAATTACGGGCGACAATCTTCAGAACCGTTATGCGGAAGCCCGGAAACTGTCAAAGGCGGAACTGGAAAAGAACATCCTGCCTGTGCAGGCGTGGAAGTGTTTCACCGTCACGAATGCAAAAATCACGGAGCATCCGGACGGAGTGCTTGAAGTGGAATTCATGGACGATAAGACTCCGGACAATTTCTTCCATGCGGAAAAGTCCATTCCGCGGATTTCGCCGAATTGCGGCTACCGCATTACGGGCGAAGTGAAAGCGGAAGGAATGGTATTGAGCCGGGGCGCCGCTTTGGAACTCTGTGATGCGCGCGGTTGGGAGACAACCCGTTCCGCCGCCGGAACTCCCGGAACGCTTTCCGCAGACTGGAAAACCGTCTCGGCGGATTACATCCCGCGTTTCGATGCGGAAAATCTGACGGTCAAGGCGCGCCGTCAGGGAACGGGCAAGGGAAAAATGTTTTTCCGGAATGTGAAAGTTACCCGTTTTGTTCCGGAACTTCGCGCAACCGATGCAACCGTTTCGCGCTCAGCGGACGGAAAACGGCTTGCCGCCGTTGTGATCAACCGTTCGTTTGCGCCGGAAACAATGCTGCTTCAGATTCCCGGTTTTCAGGCGGTCAAAGCCGAAACGCTGACCGGTCCCGGACCGCAGGAGGACAACGAGTCCAGACCGGATACGGTCAAGGTCGTTTCCGCAGCGTTTGAAAATACGCCGGAAGGGTGCCGTATCACTCTTCCGCCTTTGTCGCTGACCGGAATCGCATTGGAACGAAAATGAGGTAATATGAACTGTAACGCACTTGCAGGCACACATGATCTTTCGCTCCCCGAATGGGGACCGTACGGGAAACGGTTCTTCGGAATCTCGCACATCGCCGACCACAGACGCGGAACACGGTTTGACTTCACCGTCATTCCCGCGATCTATCGCAGACAGCTTGCCGTGCCGGACGCCCTCCGCCCCGCGGGATATCTGCCGTGGAGCGTTTCGCCCGATTTAAAAAACTACTGCTACCGTCAGCAGCTCGAATGGAAAGACCGCATCTACTGCGACGTTTCATTCGCGGAAATCGACGCCCATTCCCGCCTCATCGCCTGCGAGTGCGTCAATCATTCGGAGCTCGATACCGATTTCGCGCTTCACTTCCTCTCCTCCCTCGTGCCGGACGGGAAGCCGCTGAATTGCAATGCACCGTACGCGAAACCGTACCTTCTCTCCGGAAACGGACTTGTCTTCGACTGTCTGAAGCCCGGAGAAGTGCGCATGGACGGTGTGGTCGACGGCTCCGCGTACCGTCTGAAGCCCGGGGAAAAAGCGGAGATTTCCCTTTCCGCGCACGGGACGCTCTGGCTTCGCGCGGCGGTTGAGGGAAAAGCTCTGCTGCGGACGTCGCTCGGAACGTTTGAGCTCTGCGGGGAGGGAGCGTTTCAAACATACCGTCTCATGGAGGATTTTTCGGGTGAAAAGTTCTTTGCGGAGACGGATTCCGAACTCAAAATCGACGTTTTCTCCGTTGCGGATCAGGAGCCGGAGTTCTTCGGCGATACTCTTTCCCCGCGTCCGGAATTCAGCGAAGGAGCGTTGCCGGACAGCCGGATCATCCGCTATCCGGGGCTGCCGCATGCGTATGGTGTCCGCTGGGATTTCCCCGACGCCTTCACCCGGCGGTACGCGGTCGATGATTTCAACAGCATTCTGCTTTACAAGGACGGCGTCCACATGCCGCATCTCGGAACATGGGGCGACCGGGGCGGAAAGGATTGCCATCTCGACATCTTCCTTCAGCCGGTCCGCGTGGAGGCGGGGGCGTCGCGAACCGTTTACGCGATTGTCGCGGACGGTTCGGAGACGGAGCTTGCGGAGCGTCTGGCGTTCCCGTTTGAGCGTGCGCCGGAGCACTGCCGCGCGGCGCGGAACAGCTATCTCAGGATTCCTGGATCGCCCATGTCGTTCAGTCAGGAGCGCATGAGCTCGGTCGTGCTTACGAATGTGGTCTACCCGACATATGTGGAGGGACGGTTCGTGCGTCACCATACGCCCGGACGCTGCTGGAATTCGCTTTACACCTGGGATTCCGGATTCATCGGGCTCGGACTGATGGAGATCGACACGCTCCGGGCGGTCGAAAACCTGAACGCGTACACCACCGATCCGGGCAATCCGGACAACGCGTTCGTTCTGCACGGCACGCCCGTTCCTGTTCAAATTTATCTGTTTTTCGAGCTCTGGAACCGCACCTGCGACCGCGCGCTGCTGGAATATTTCTATCCGCGTCTGAAACAGTATTACGATTATCTCGCCGGACACGACCCCCGTTCGACCACGCGGCGCGGAAGCCGGGAGCCGATGATCCGCACCTGGGATTATTTCTACAACACCGGCGGCTGGGACGACTATCCGCCTCAGCATGCCGCGCACCCCGGACATCTGAGCGTGATCCCGTGCGTCGGGACCTCGCATGTCATCCGCTGCGCCAAGATGCTCCGGATGCTTGCGGCGGAGCTCGGAACGGACGACGCCGGATATTACGACGCCGATATCCGCGATCTCTCCGCCTCGCTTCAGCAGCATGCGTGGGATGCGGAGTCGGGCTATTTCGGTTACGTCGACCACGATGAAGCGGGGAACCCGACCGGAATTTACCGTCACGGCTCCGGGGTGAACTTCAATATGGGACTCGACGGCGTCATGCCGCTTGAGGCGGGCGCGGTCACTCCGGAACAGGCGGAACTGCTCTGGGAACGTCTCTCGTCTCCGGAGCACTGCTGGAGCGACGCCGGGCTCTCCACGGTTGACCGCTCTGCGCCCTATTACCGCACGGACGGCTACTGGAACGGGTGTGTCTGGATGCCCTACCAGTGGTTCTTCTGGAAGACCGCGCTGAACGACGGGCGTTCCGACTTCGCCTGGCGGATTGCGGAAACCGCCCTCCGGCTGTGGGAACGGGAAGTCCGCGCTTCCTACGCCTGCTGCGAACACTTCTCCATCAGCTCCGGACGCGGCTGCGGCTGGCATCACTTTTCCGCGCTTTCGGCTCCGGTTCTGAACTTTCACGCGGCGTATTATTCGCCCGGGACGCTGACTTCCGGCTACGACGTTCTGCGCCGTTCGTTTGCATGCGGAGCGGAATCCGGCATGACGGCGGAGCTCGTCATCGGCGGAGAGGCGGGAATGAAGACGACGCTGGTTGCCGTTCTGCCGCGGGAGCCCGTCTCGGCGGAATATGCGGGCAAGCCGGTTCCGGTGCGGAAGCGGACGCAACATGCGTTTGAACTTGATTTGCCGAAAGCGAGTTCCGGAATTCTGCAGATTCGCTGAAATCAGAGTTTTCCGCTCCGTCTGCGGAACTCCATCGGAGTGAGACCGGAGGCGCGGCGGAAGAACTCGAAAAAGTAGAACACCTGTTCAAATCCCAGTTCATTCGCCGCTTGCGAGATGCTGAGCTCGCGGTTCAGGAGCAGTCTCCGCGACTTGGTCAGCAGCAACGTCTTCTGATATTCTTTGAAGGCAAGTCCGAAATGCCGCCGGAACCCTTTCCCGAGAGCGGAACGGGTGAGCCCGAATTCACGGGCCAGTTCATTCAGGCGCAATGCGGCGGGCGGACGGCGGTTGAGTTCGGTCATGAGTTTCCGG
The DNA here is from genome assembly GCA_900549045.1 of uncultured bacterium. Lineage (GTDB taxonomy): Bacteria > Verrucomicrobiota > Lentisphaeria > Victivallales > UBA1829 > UBA1829. The sequence continues at coordinate 13,912 of URNE01000017.1, forward strand.
TAGAAAGGCGGGACGTTGAGCCGTTCCGCCGCGCGGCGGAACAGCGGTTCCGTAAGAAGCAGAATCGCCGAAACGATCAGCGGATGCGCCGCAAAATCGGGCTGCGTGTGAAATGCCGCGATGAGCGCAGCGAACAGTTCCGGTTTCCAGATTTTCCGCATTCCCGGCAGCTCCGGTCCGAGCGCAAAACCGAGCCCGTCGTGCAGGTGCACATCTTCGGCCCGCTGCCGCCAGAGATCCGCTGTGAGACCATCATCGACAACCGGTTTTACCTCATCGCCGCGCCGGAGC